>JBGTIB010000194.1:0-47453 GCA_041745875.1 Flavobacteriales bacterium
TACCCGGCGGAACGGCCTTCATCGATGGTTGCGGTGACTGCGTAGGTGGCACCACCGGCGAAGTGGCTTGCGTGGACGAATGTGCTGGTGTACCCGGCGGAACGGCCTTCATCGATGGTTGCGGTGACTGTGTAGGTGGCACCACCGGCGAAGTAGCCTGCGTGGATGACTGCGCTGGTGTGCCGGGCGGAACGGCCTTCATCGACGGTTGCGGTGACTGCGTAGGTGGCACCACCGGCGAAGTGGCTTGCGTGAACGATTGTGCTGGTGTACCGGGCGGTACTGCATTCATTGATGCTTGCGGTGACTGTGTCGGTGGAACGACCGGCGAAGTGGCTTGTGTGAACGACTGCGCTGGTGTACCCGGTGGAACGGCCTTCATTGATGGTTGCGGTGACTGCGTAGGTGGCACCACCGGCGAAGTAGCTTGCGTGCAGGACTGCAACGGCGAGTTCGGCGGTACGGCCTTCATTGATGGTTGCGGCGATTGCGTTGGCGGCAGTACAGGCTTGACGCCTTGCCCTGTGACTTGCAACAATGACCTGGTGCTTGAATTCGATACGGATGCCAACGGAGGACAGATCTCCTGGGAGATCCTACCGACCGGTTCATCGACACCGGTTTGCAGCGGAGGCAACCTGCCTAGCAACGCTCAAGGTGTATTGCAGAACTGCTGCCTGCCCGATGGTTGCTACCGCCTGGTCGTGATGGATTCCGGTGGAGATGGGATCGTGGGCGGTGGTTACCTGCTACGTACGCTGGGAACGGATCTTCGCATCATCGACAACCGGGACAATGGTGATTTCGGCAGTGTGAGCGCGATCGCCAATGGCGAAGGCTTCTGCCTGCCACTTGGTTCCGACGGTCTCATCTATACGAGCTGCGACAAGTACTGGTGGAAGAGTGGTGAATACATCGTTGCGGATCCCAACGCAAGTGTGAGTGCCGTATGGGTGAACGGTGGTGCCAACAATGTGCAAAGCAGCACCACGGGTTACGAGTTCTGGTTCTTCAACCCCAATGGCGGGTATACCTTCCGGAAGTTCCGTAGCCACAACATCAGCGATGGATTTGCGAACATCGGTCCGAACCGTACCGCCCATTTGAAGATCAACAACTGGGCTGCCGCGAACCACATTCCTGAGAATGTCCTGATGAACGTACGTGTCAGGAGCCGCGTGTTGGGTGTGAACAACGAATGGGGTCCTGCCTGCCGCTTTGTACGCGATCAGGCCATGGCACTCTGTCCTCCAACCAAACTGATGGACATCCCTGGCAACACCAATATCACGTGCGGGCAGTTCCGGAAGTTCCAGACCAACCAGTACGCATACGCCCGGCCGATCGGTGGAGCCACACAGTACCAGTGGAGGTTCAGATTGCCAGCTGAGAACGTGGAGATCATCCGCACATCATCGAACTACATCCTGCAGTTGGGTTGGGCGGCCAGTGTGGCCAACCCGCTTGAGCCCGGAAAGACCTATGATGTCGATGTACGCGCCTTCAAGAACGGAGCCTGGTGTATAGACCCCCTGGATCCGGACAGCGTGTGGGGTGACGTATGTCTGCTGACCATTCAAACCACACCGGCCCAATCCGGTGGACAGAATTCGACACTTGCTGATGCCAATGGATTCACCATGTGGCCGAACCCGAACAGTGGGAACGAATTGCGGGTGAACATTGCTTCCATCCCTGATGAAGTGCATGCGGTGGTGATCGACATCTATGACATGTTCGGCAAGCGAGTAAGCGCCCGCGAGATCCCGGTGCAGAACGGACGTCTCGATTCCGTATTGGATCTCACAGGGGACATGGCCTCCGGCGTTTACCTGGTGAACATCCTGATCGGTGATAAGGTCCGCACCGAGCGGCTTGTGATCCAGCGTTAGGAACTGACATACGATCCGTGGAAGAGGCCGCCCGAATTGGGCGGCCTCTTTTTTTCCGGGTCTGTGGACCGGTCGGAGTATTCCCACACTTGCGGTGCGCCCTACGATGGTTCCGGCGTAAAGGACCAAGCATGCCTGCTGTCCAATACATCGCATTGAACTTGTGGCATTTCATCCAACCTCTATAGCCGGACATTGTCGACATCAATACCCTTACACCTCGATCGCTTGAAGATGAAAGGGCTGGTACATAACTGTGAAGCCCCGCCAAATGGCAGGGCTTCACGCAATGGGAATGATGTCGATCAGTAGTAGATCAGACGTCGCACCTTGGCAACGTGCTTGGCCAGGCGTATCACCTGCTTCGTGTAACCGAACTCGTTGTCGTACCATGCATAAAGCACCACGTTGCGGCCATCAGGGCTGACGATGGTGGCATTGCTATCGAACACACTGCAGCAGGTATCGCCGATGATGTCGCTGCTCACCAGTTCGGGATCGATCTGATAGTGGATCTGGTTGACGAGTTCCCCGTTCAGCGCTGCATGACGTACCATCTCGTTGATCTCCTCCAGGGTCACCTTGCGAGCAAGGGTCAGGTTCATGATGGCCAGCGATCCATTGGGCGTGGGTACGCGGACCGCATTGGCGGTAAGCTTATCCTTCAGGCTGGGGATGGCCTTGGTCACCGCACTGCCTGCACCGGTGCTGGTGATCACCATGTTGATCGCGGCACTCCGGCCACGCCGTGGTTTGCTGTGGTAATTGTCCAGCAGGTTCTGGTCATTGGTGTAGGCATGCACCGTTTCGATATGCCCCTTCTCGATGCCGACCTGGTCCTCCATCACTTTGAGGATGGGGCAGATGGCGTTGGTGGTGCAACTGGCCGCACTGAAGACCCGCTCCTTCTCCAGGTCAAGGTCATGCTGGTTGATACCATAGACGATGTTGGGGATCTCCTTTCCTGGCGCGGTGAGGATCACCTTGCCTACGCCCTTCGCTTTCAGATGCCGTTCAAGGTCGACGCGCTTGGTGAATGCACCGGTATTGTCGATCACCAATGCATCGTTGATCCCATACTGGGTGTAGTCGATGTCCTCCGGGTTCCTGGCAGCGATCAGTTTCACCATCTGACCGTTGATCCAAAGTGCCTGGTTGGCCAGATCCTCCTTCACCGATCCCTTGAACGCTCCGTGTACGCTGTCATTCCGAAGGAGTGCAGCGCGCTTCACGATCTCTTCATCGCTCAGGGTACGGGTCACGATCGCACGCAGTCGCAGCTGCTGACCACGACCGGCTTGCTTCACCAATTCGCGTGCGGCGATCCGGCCGATGCGTCCGAAACCATACAACACCACATCGCGCGGTTCGAACAAATGCTTGTCCTCGCCAATGAAGCGTGACAGCGTTGTGGATAGGAAGTCACGCACCGTGGCCGGCTTGGGGGATGCCGTCAGGTACTCGTGGGTCAGCCGGCCGATATCCAGCTTGGATGGTGCAAGGTCCAGCTCCATCAACGTACGCGCCAGTTCCACGCTTGTATAGATGTCGATGGGCTTCTTCACCACCTGCGCGGCATAGTCGAAGAGGTTCAGCACTTCCGAGGTGCCCACATCGGTGAGGTGGTTACGGAAGAACACCAGTTCGATGCCTTTGCCGTACATCAGTTGACCAACGGAGTTGGTCAGGTCGACGGCCGCACGTTCGCGGTCCACGTGGTCCTTCAGGCCGGTCTCATAGCCGGTCTTGGAAGCAATCGTCTCCATGGATCGAAGTCAAAAATTAAAGTGAAATGCCTCAAAAATTCCACGCCCCGCCGGGAAAGCGGGGCGTGAAGGTGGATCAACCGAGGTACGCCTTCAGCAGTTTGCTGCGGCTGGTATGGCGCAGTCTGCGAATGGCCTTCTCCTTGATCTGCCTGACCCGCTCACGGGTCAGATCGAACTTGGCACCGATCTCTTCCAGGGTAAGTCCGTGGTTGATCCCGATCCCGAAGAACAGTTTCACCACATCGCGCTCGCGCTCTGTGAGCGTGCTCAATGCGCGGTCGATCTCCTTCGACAGCGATTCATTCAGGAGCAGTCGATCGGCCGGAGCACTGTCATTGTTGGGCAGGACATCGAGCAGGCTGTTGCTCTCGCCTTCCACGAATGGCGCGTCCATGCTGATGTGCCGACCGCTCACCTTCATGGTATCGGCGACCTTTTCAGCTGGAAGGTCAAGGAACACGGCCAATTCATCCGCACTGGGCGGGCGCTCGTATTCCTGCTCCAACTTGGCGAACGCCTTGTTGATCTTGTTGAGCGAGCCCACTTGGTTCAGCGGCAGACGGACGATCCGGCTCTGCTCCGCCAAGGCTTGCAAAATGCTCTGACGGATCCACCAAACGGCATAACTGATGAACTTGAAGCCGCGTGTTTCATCGAAACGCTGTGCGGCCTTGATCAAGCCAAGGTTGCCCTCGTTGATCAGATCGGGCAGGCTGAGCCCCTGGTTCTGGTACTGCTTGGCAACGGAGACAACGAAGCGCAGGTTGGCCTTCACCAACTTTTCCAGCGCCAGATTATCGCCTTCCTTGATACGACGTGCAAGTTCCACCTCCTGGTCGGCGGTGATGAGACCTTCCTTGCCGATCTCCTGCAGGTACTTGTCCAGTGACTGGCTTTCCCGGTTGGTGATCGACTTGGTGATCTTGAGTTGACGCATCCTTGATGCCACGGTGTTCAGGTCTTTAAGGTTGATCGAAGCAGGCTACGCGGGCCGCTTATCCCGGCGACGAAGGTACGACCATGGCTTAACACCGGACAAGGGCCAAGGCAAGCATTCGTGCACCGGACCATGCCAATGTCTTGAGGACCACCCGGTTCAAAGGCCAAGCCCATAATAAGCGCGGGTTCCGTTCGGATAGACGCCCTCCACCAATACGCCACCCTTCTTGGTGGCCAGTATCCTTTCTACATCCTCGGGCTTGACGATCTTCTCTTGATCGATGCGTGTGATGATGAATCCTTCGCGTATGCCGCTGCTCCTGAATTTTCCGCTGTTCAAGCCGGTCACCTTCACACCCCCCTCCAGGTTCAAGGACTTGAGCTCCTCCTGCGAAGCCTTGGAAAGCGTAGCGCCCAGGGTGGAACGTGGCGGTGTCACAGGCTTTGCGGCCACCGCTACAGCACCTTCACGTCCACGCAATGTCATGTTCAGAACATTCTCTTGTCCACCCCGCAGTACGGTAACCGCCACTTTGTCGCCTGGCCTGAACCGGCCCACTTGTTCCTGTAGTTGGGGAACATTGTTCACGTCCATGGTCCCGACTTTAAGGATCACATCGCCGGGCTTCATGCCGGCAGCCTCGGCAGCGCCCCCGTTGGTGAGCCCACTGACATACACGCCCCGGATCCGATCCAGTTTCATTTCCTGGGCGAGGGCCTGGTCCAGGTCCTGAATGCTGACGCCGATGTAGGCGCGCTGGACCACCCCGAACTCGAGCAGATCATTGGTCACCTTTCGCACGATGCTCACGGGAATGGCGAAGGAGTACCCTGCGTAGGAACCTGTGGCGCTTGCTATTGCGGTGTTGATCCCGATCAACTCTCCCGATGCGTTCACCAGAGCACCTCCGCTATTCCCAGGGTTCACGGCAGCATCGGTCTGAATGAAGGATTCGATGGGGAAGACATCGCTTCCCGGGTCGTACTGGAGCAGATTGATACTTCGTGCTTTGGCGCTCACGATACCCGCGGTCACTGTGCTGGTCAGGTTCATCGGGTTGCCGATGGCAAGCACCCATTCACCCACACGGACATCATCGGAATTGCCGAAGGGCAGAAGTTCAAGCCCGGTCGCATCGACCTTCAATAGTGCCAGGTCCGTACTGGGATCGCGTCCCACCACGGTGCCTTCCAGCTGGCGGCGGTCATTGAGGTGGATCATGATCTTGTCCGCGCCGTCGATCACATGGTTGTTGGTCACGATGTAGCCGTCATCGCTGATGATCACGCCCGAACCGGCTCCCTGGCGGGGCATCTGTTGCACGGGTGCACGGTGGCCCCAGAAGAAATCCGCAAAAGGATCGCGGTACGAAACCATCGTCTCGGTGGTCACGTGGACCACCGTATTCACTGTGCGCTCGGCCGCTTCCACGAAATTCGGAAGAGGTCCCGTCATGGGCACCGAGGTGGCCAAGTTCGCATAGCGCACCGGTGCGGCCACTTCGGTGAGTTGCGGGCCTGCTGGAGCATGCCGGTCCTTGATGAGATCGTTCACGCCCAATGCCAGAAAGGCTCCTGATAGGGCCATTGCGAAATATCCGAGTGCTCGTTTCATGTTCTTTGTCTGTAATGGATCGCGGGAGTGCGATCAAACTGTGTGCCTGCAACTGTGCCCAGAACGAACTGTCAGGCCGAAACGCACTCCTGGCGCGTTAAAAGATGTTGATCACCGAGACATCGATCCGGCGCATCACTGCGCCATCTTTGCAGATCCATGCAACAACGATTCTCCAAGTGGGAAGGGACCGGCAACGACTTCATTCTGATCGATGATCGGGCAGGCAAATTCCCAGGGAACGACATAGAACTGATCAAGCGATCGTGCGACCGACACTTCGGTGTAGGATCCGATGGGCTTATCCTGATCCAAGCCCCCCGCAGTGAAGGCTCCGATATGCACATGGAGTTCCACAATCCGGATGGGAGCCGGAGTTTCTGTGGGAACGGCAGTCGGTGCGCGGTTGCGTTCTGGAGTTCGTTGACCGGTGCAAAGCGGGCAAGATTCACGGCCATCGATGGTCCACATGATGGGGAATGGTCCGAAGGATCGGTGGTCATCACCCTGCCGAACATGCCCGACGTATCAATTGGTACGGATGGCGTGAACGTGGACTTCATCCATACCGGTTCGCCCCACGAACTGGTCTGGGTGGAGGATGTGGAAGCCGTGGATATTCGCGCCGATGCTCCCGCGCGTCGGTTCGCCGAACGGCATGGGGCAGGGGGGAGCAACATCAACTACCTCATGGTCAATGGGCGGTTCTTGTACATGCGTACTTATGAACGGGGCGTGGAGGCGGAGACCTTGAGTTGCGGAAGTGGTGTGGTAGCGGCCGCCTTGAGCGCCATCCAACGTGGTTTCCTGCGCAGCCCGGTTGATGTGCACACGCGTGGAGGGATCTTGCGGGTGGAGGCTGAACGAGGAAGCGGTGGCGGATCGGTCGGCGTCCAACTGGCAGGTCCGGTCCGTGAAGTATTCCACGGCGTATTCCCGATCTGAGCATGCGCGGAAGTAGAACTTGGATCACGATCCTGGTGGTGGGTGGCCTTGCGGGCCTGGCGCTGGCCTGGTTCGTCTGGGTCCGAATGACCGGCCCATCGGCCGATTTTTCAGAGGAGAGCCGCGTGGTTACGATAGCCACGGGATCGGACTTCGACACCGTGGTGGACAGTCTGTTGGCCATCGGAGCCATCCGCGATGAGAAGTCTTTTCGCTGGCTCAGCGAACGGAAGAATTACACCGCACGCGTGAGACCGGGCAGGTACCGGATCGAAAAGGGCCTCAGTATGAACGCACTGGTGAACCGCCTGCGTGCCGGTGAGCAAGAGCCGGTCAGGGTGACATTCAATATGATCAACGGACTTCCACAACTCGCAGGCCGGGTCGCGCTCAACCTGGAGCCGGATTCAGCGGCTTTCCTCCGCGCTTTCCGGGATCCCGAGCTGCAGGCTTCGGTGGGCCGCAATGATGCGACCATGCTCGGACTTTTTATTCCTGACACCTATGAATTCTGGTGGACCACCACCCCTGAGCAGTTCGTGGAACGGATGCGAAAAGAGCATGATGCGTTCTGGAGTGAAGAGCGCAAAACGCGTGCAAAGGCCTTGGGCTTGAAGCCGACCGAAGTGACGACGCTTGCTTCCATCGTGCAGGCCGAGACGATGCGCATGGACGATGCTCCGAAGATCGCGGGGGTGTACTTGAACCGATTGCGCATCGGCATGCCCTTGCAGGCGGATCCCACCCTGAAGTTCGCCCTCGGCCTGGACAGCATTTCCCGTGTGCTGGACAGGGACAAGCTTGTGGACTCCCCCTACAATACCTATCGGCACCGCGGTTTACCGCCCGGGCCCATCAATATGCCGGAGCGCCGCTTTCTGGACGCCGTGCTTCATCCCGCTTCGCATGATCACCTTTATTTCTGTGCACGGGCCGACCTCAGCGGCTACTCCGAATTTGCGCGCACGTACGAGCAGCATCTGGTCAATGCACGTCGGTATCAACGGGCGTTGAACGCGCGGGGCATCTATCGCTAGGGCTCCCTCCGATCGACATTCTGCGAAGGGCCTACTTTCGCGCCGCGTTCCCGAATTGAAGCGCCACTAATCTTTCGTGATGACCAAGATCAAGTTCGGTACCGATGGCTGGAGAGCCATCATAGCCCAGGAATTCACAGTGGACAATGTCGCACGGGTCAGTGTAGCCGTTGCGGATTGGATCGAAAAGCATCACCCCGAGAACCGGACCATGCTTGTCGGTCACGACTGCCGCTTCGCAGGGGAGCTATTTGCAGGGACGGTGGCCAGGGTCATGGTGAGCCGGGGTATCCGGGTGCACATCGCTCGTGGTTTTGTCAGCACGCCCATGATCTCGATGGGTGCCAATGTGTTGAATGCGGCCATGGGGGTCATCATCACGGCAAGTCACAATCCACCGGCCTACAATGGGTACAAGTTGAAAGGTCGGCATGGAGGTCCATTGATCCCTGAGGAAGTGCAGGAGGTGGAGGACCTGATCCCTGATACCCATGGCATTGACCTGGCCGGGATCGATCTGGCCAAAGCCGAAGCGGACGGCTTGATCCAGGTCGTTGATCTGGAAGGGATGTATGTGGAGCGGGTCGAGAAAAGCTTCGATCTGGCCGCCATCAGGGGTTCCGGGATGAAGCTCGCATTCGATGCCATGTATGGATCGGGACAGAACGTGATCCCGCGGATCTTACCCGAAGCCACCCTGTTGCACTGCGTTCCCGACCCCTCGTTCCAAGGACAGGCTCCCGAGCCCATTCATAAGAACCTGCTGGAGTTCTCGGAACTGATCCGCAACGGCGATATCGACTCGGGCCTGGCGATCGACGGGGATGCCGACCGGATCGGCCTCTACAACGGCGAGGGCGAATTCATCGACTCCCATCATATCATCCTCTTATTGATCCACTATCTGGTGAAGTACAAGGGATTCTCGGGAAAAGTGGTGGTGGCGTTCAGCGCGACGCCCAAGGTGCGCAACATGTGCGAGCACTATGGCTTGGAATACCAGGTGACGAAGATCGGGTTCAAGCATATAGCGGGCATCATGATCACCGAGGATGTACTTCTGGGAGGAGAGGAGAGCGGAGGTATCGCGATCAAGGGCCACATTCCCGAGCGCGATGGGATCTGGATGGGTCTTACCATCTGGGAGTTCATGGCCAAGAGCGGAAAGACGCTCAATGGATTGATCCAGGAGGTCTATGACATCGTGGGCCCCTTCGCCTATGAACGGAACGATCTTCACATCAGCGAGGATCTCAAACAGCAGGTCCTGCTGGCTTGTGCCGAAGGCCGTTACAAGCAATTCGGGGAACTCGAGGTACGGAGTGTGGAGACCATCGATGGAACCAAGTACCACTTCGACAATGAGCAATGGTTGATGATCCGCGCCAGTGGTACCGAACCGGTCCTGCGTTGTTACGCTGGTTCCGACAGCTTGGAGAACGCCCGTAAGATCCTGGCCGCCTGTCAGCGGACCATCGGAGCCTGAGCTTTCACGAAACGAAGGCGATCGATGATGGCGCCAGTGCCGTCCAGGAGCAGCAGCGTGTAGGTGCCATCGCTCAAGGAGTGAAGATGGCGTTCCGTCAATTGACCATCGGTACCCCTGGCGTTGATCACAACTCGACCAAGTCCGTCCAAGACTTGGACTTGGTCAGCCGCAATGTTGGGGCTGATCCACGTTAGGTGGTCCACCACCGGATTGGGATACAGGATCGTGGTTCCGGCACGCCGGTCCAATGCGACCACGTTGGTGAATTCCACCTGCCCATCGGCGTCCTCGATGCGCAGACGATAATAGGAAAGACCCAAAGGTGATCGCGGGTCGAGGAAATCATAGTTGCGCAGCATCTGACTTTGGCCTGCAGCGGCCACTGCGCCGATCTCGATGAACAGATCGTTCGTGACGCCACGTTGTACGACGAACCGGGAAGTTCCATGCTCCGAGGCCGTACTCCACGTAAGTCGGTTCCCTTCAGGTTGCGCCTTGCCCTCGAACGACAACAGTTCCACAGGAAGCACACCGATATCACCGTGGGAAGAGGCATATCCATAATACCATCGGCTGTACCGCTGCCCATCCGGGGAGCGGACGATCGGGTACTCGACCCGGCAACGCCATTTGTAGCGCCTGAACCCGGGTTGCTTGTAAAGCAGCTGTTTCAGTTCGGTGCCGTTGAGGCCCAGATCGCTCCAGACAGCCTGGGAACCCTGGGAGAAAACACTGGTCGTAATAGGCGTTCCGGAGAATGCCTGCCCTTCGTGGACCACTTCCCAGTGAAGACGACCAGGCTTTCGTTGCATATGACTACGGGCCATGTGCCCGATACCGAAATGATCGGTGTCCAGGTTGTCGAAACTGTTGGTGGACAATGGACTATTGAGATCCGATAGGTATTGCCGGGTAAGCCGATCGATACTGCTGGCACGGTTCCCACGGATCGCCCACACGCTGCCCGCTTCGGCCAGAGGAGCCGTATCGTATGGTGCACCGGCAATGATATCCGAGTATCCATCCCCATTGAAGTCGCCACCACCTGTTACGGACCAACCCAGCCGGGAACCTGAGGTCAAGGAGTTCATCATATCGCCTGTCGGGGGCGGTCCGCCAGGACGTCCATGGAATACATACACACGCCCCTGCTCGGTCAATTGACCATTGAAATGTGGAGCACCTATGACGATGTCCGCATAGCCGTCGCCATTCACATCGCCCGCTTCGGCTACGCAAAACCCGAAATTCGCACCGGTCACATTCGACTGGAGTGTCGTGCTTCCAGTGGCAAGGACACCACCCGGGCTGCCGTAGTAAACGAATGCAGCACCTTCCGCCGCCTGGCCGGAGGTCCAACGGTCGGCACCGATCACCACATCGGAGTAACCACTTCCATTAAGATCGCCAGCGCTCGATACGCTGATGCCGAACCTACAATTGGCCTGATCACCTACCAACTGTAAGGCGGCCGTGGGGTTCAATCCCGTAGTGGCACCATGGTATACGTAGGCCGCTCCAACACCCGGACCGCCGCTGGAGAGGGCTGGTGCCCCCACGATCACATCAGAGAGCCCATCGCCGTTCACATCGCCCGCAGTGGCTACTGAAATTCCGAAATCCGACCCCGCTTGTGGAGCGTTGAGTTGTATGTTCATCGCGGGATCCAAGCCTGCGGGAGTTCCCAAATGGATCCGCACCCTGCCAACACCTGGTAGGCCGATGACCACATCGGAATAGCCATCCCCATTGATGTCGCCTGCCGTGCTCACCGAAGCACCAAAGAGTGATCCGGCCGTGCCACTGATCATCTGTGCAGGCATGGATGACAGACCTGCTGGACCACCCAGGAACAC
This sequence comes from Flavobacteriales bacterium, assembly GCA_041745875.1. GTDB lineage: Bacteria > Bacteroidota > Bacteroidia > Flavobacteriales_F > PHOS-HE28 > PHOS-HE28. The sequence continues at coordinate 11,543 of JBGTIB010000194.1, forward strand.
ATAAGCTCTGCCTGTTCCACCGGCATGCGGTGCGCCCACGACCACATCCGCATAGCCATCGCCATTGACATCCCCCGCGGTTCGCACGGAATAGCCGAATGCGGCACCGGCAATGTTCATTTCAAGGACCAGGTCCGGGGTCGTGCCGATCCCGCTCTGCGTGCCATAGTGGACATGGACCAGCCCTTCACCGGCCTGGCCGTTGCTGGCATCCGGTGCACCGATCAGCACATCCGAATAACCGTCCCCGTTCACATCCCCGGCATTGGCCACGGACCAGCCGGTACGCGCCATGGCCATTCCTGGGCTGACGATCATTGGAGGTGGGGCATTCATAGCGGCCGGGACATCGATCAGGTAGGTGCCCCCATGATAAATGGCCGCCGCGCCGAGCAGGTTCTGCATTCCCAGGATGATATCGCTGAACCCATCACCGTTCACATCCCCGGCCACGGACAGGGAACCTCCCATGGCCGAACCGGAGCCAAGTCCCTTGTACTTGAAAAAGGGCGTTGTTGAGATCCCGGACGGCGAACCAAGATGAAGGTAGGCCGCGCCCTGGCCTGAGAGATTATCCGTGTGATTGATCTCGCCGATGAGCACATCGGCATAGCCGTCCCCGTTCACATCACCTGCACTGGACACTCTTCGCCCCAGCCAACCGTTCACCTGCGTGCCCTGCACCGTGGTCGCTGGAATGGTGGATAGTCCGCTGGGCGATCCATGCAAGACGAAGGCGGTACCCCCTTGCGATGGTCCGTTGATATCGTCGCGCCAATCACCGGTGATCACGTCCGAATATCCATCACCGTTCACATCGCCGGCCGATGCCACGCACCAGCCGAAGCGCCTGCTGATCCCGGCCGAGTTGAAAGCTTGCGCGGGTTCAGGGTTCAGCGGCTGGGCCACGCTGCCGGGACCCAAAGGCGATGCTCCGGGACCCCCGAAGTACACGAACAATGCGCCATCGTCCGTCTGTGCCATGTCGTAGCGATATGCACCCACCAACACATCATCGTATCCATCGCCGTTGATGTCGCCTCCGCCTGCCACGGAAAAGCCGAACTGTGCACCCGCCTGGTTGCGTTCCAGACGATGCGCTGGATCGTTCGTCAATCCCCCTGGTCCCCCAAGGAATACCCAGGCAGCTCCTTCGTTGGACTGACCATATGCGGCCAACCAGCCCCCTCCGATGATGTCACTGTACCCATCGCCATTGATGTCGCCCAAGCTTGCCACATCGAAGCCCATGTACTTGTTGGGGCTGTTGGGTTGGAGAATGATATCGGGGGTGGTGGAGATCCCCGTCGGCGACCCGTGGTAGATGAATATGCCACCCTCGTTCCCTTGGTTGGTCTGGCTCTGCCAATTCGGGGCACCTACGATCAGGTCGCTGAAACCATCGCCGTTCACATCACCGGCGTGCGACACCGAATAGCCGAAGTTGGCCAGTTCCACGTCGGCCTGCAGGATCACATCCGCAACAGCGCCGATCCCGTTCGGGCCACCATAGTACACGAAGACAACGCCTTCCTGGTTCTCGCCCATGCTCATGGTGATCGCGGAGATGACCACATCGCTGTATCCGTCCCCGTTCAAGTCACCTGCGGAACTAACGGAGTGACCGAACCGGCCATTCGCCTGAGGGCCATTGATGAACCGGTTCGCCGAGGTCGCCACGGGATCCACTGTGATCGGGTAGGTGGCACCCTCGTCCTGCACCGCGATCACGAACCTGCCTACGCACGCATCCACGATGTGCATGGTGGCGGGAAGCACCTCGCCGCAGGCATCCCATACCCGAAGTCCCTCATAGGTGAAACGCTCTTCACCGAATGGGTCAAGGAAGCGCAGGCCATGGCCATCCAGATCACTGGCGGTAAGGTCGCCGTCGAAGCGCAATACGAGTTCCAGGCCGCCATCACCCTCCGGAGCATGATCCAACAGGAAATTCTGTCGCAAGCCCTCCGCATCGTGCAGGTATTGAAGCACCATTCCTGTACCTGTCCAAAAGAGCTCGTGGCCCTTGTTACATGGTGTATCGGCGGACCACCAGGGGGTAAGTGTGGATCCAGGGCGTTGCACACCTTCCAGGCGGATATCCACGGACCAGGCTGGCGAACCCAGCGGTCCTGACACGGTGAAGCCCTTTGAATGGATGCGGGTAGCGAGATCGGTGTAAGGATTGGTGGCCAGGAAACCACTTCCATCCGCGCATGGATGGATGGCCATGTACTGTGCTTCGATCCAGAAATGCGTGGAGTCTGGGAAAACCGTAGATGCCACTATTGGTGTGGAGCCCGCCCATAATTCGCAGGGTAGCGCGATAAGAGCGAAACCGTACCGGAGCATTGTGATGGGGAAATAGCCTGCCTCGCGTGGCTTTGCGAGCAGGTGAGCGGGGCGGAGGGGAATGTATGGCAGGAGCGAACCCAAAGGCAAGAATATCTTTGGAACGATGCAATGGTGTTCAAAGTTCCTTTCGCGCCTGCCGGTGAAGTGCTTGCTCTCAAGTGCTTTAAGCCTTCTCTTAACAGGTGCCAGCGCTGCTCAAAGTGATACGCTGAGGGGTGCTCCCTGTAAGAAATGTATGCTCTGGACCGGTGCGGGATCAGGGGCTGTGGCCACAGGGACGTTCGTGGCATTGGACCGTGCCTGGTATGCCGAGTATCCGCGTTCCTCATTCCATTTTTTCAACGATGGGGATGAATGGCTCCAGATGGACAAGGGCGGCCATATTTTCAATGCGTACACCTTGGGTTCCTGGGGTCAGGCATTGGCGGGTCTTTGCAATGTGGAACGCCGAACTGGCGCTTGGATCGGCTCGAGCATGGCCATGTTGTTCCTCACCGGCGTGGAAGTCCTTGATGGCACATCGGAGCAATGGGGCTTCAGTTGGTGGGACATGGCGGCCAATACGGCTGGTACCGGCGTCTTTCTTGGACAGGAACTGCTCTGGAACGAACAGCGCATCCGCGTGAAGCTCTCCGCACGAATGACGGAGTATGCTGAAATGCGCCCTGAACTGCTGGGCAGCACCCCGGCGGAACGGATCCTCAAGGATTACAACGGGCTCACGTACTGGGTCAGCGGGAACCTCGAACGATTCCATCCACATGGACGCCTGCCACCCTGGTTGAACATGGCGTTTGGATACAGTGCCGAGGGGATGATCACCGCATTCCCACCGGCTTCTGCGGATGCATTGGGGGGCGACATACCCAGGGTACGGCGTTACTTTCTTTCCCCGGATATCGACCTGACGCGCATCCGTACCCGATCCAAGGTGCTGAGGACACTCCTCTTCATGGCCAATTCGATCAAAGTACCGATGCCCACCCTGGAGTACCGCAGCAATGGACGCTGGCGCGGCCACTGGCTCTACTTCTGAAGCAGGAGCGTCCCCTCCAACAGCATCAGTTTCACCTTCATCACGGCAGCAACGGTGAGGCTGTCGCGAACTTCCCCGCGTATCACCATACCATACAATTCTTCAAAGGGTAGCTTGTGCATTGCCAGTTCCTCATTGTGATCGGGTTCGGGGTCGTGGAACTCAAGCTCTTGCGCCACGTAGATCACCCCCACTTCGTCACTCGCTGAATTGCTCAGATCCACCTGCAGGACCTCGGTCCAGTGGTGCGCCACGATACCGACCTCCTCACGCAATTCCCTTTGGGCGCTCTCCAGTGCGGGACGATCCCTGGAGCCACCACCTTCGGGGATCTCCCAACTATAGGCTTCTATCGGATACCGGTATTGGCCCACGATCCAGGTATTGCCCTCCGGATCCAGTGGGATCACCCCCACCGCGATGTTCCTGAAGTGGACCACTCCGTAGATGCCTGGTCTGCCACTGGGGTCGATGACATTGTGGTGGCTGACCACGATCCAAGGTGTTCGATAGCGTTCCTCCACGTCCAAGGTTTTCCATGGACCCCGTTGCTGTGGTTCCTCCTGCATGATGGATGTTGGATATCAGGTCCGCTTATTTGGGCAGCGAGAACCTGATGCTGACCTCGGCCGTGCTGCGCACCCTTTTACCCTGGCTGATCCCTGGAGCCCATGGGGTTTGATAGACCAGGCGCATGGCCTCGGCCGTACATCCGCCCCCCAATTCCTCCGCCACCACCAGGTTGGAAATGGATCCGCTGGGCTCCACCACGAACTGCATTTTGACCAGCCCTTCGATACTCCGTCGGTAGGCTTCTTCGGGATAGCGCATATTGTCGGCCAGATACTGCCCCAGTCCGGCATTGCCGCGTGGCACCAAGGGGGTCACCTGTGTCTCCAATTGCCTGGGCAGGAAGACGGCAAGCGTATCGGATGCGGGCAACTCGAATACGGGGCTGTCCCGTTCGGTACGCGCTCGCTGCCAACGTTTGTAACGGGCAGGGTCGAACAGGACAGCGATGTAATGATCGGCCGAGCCACGTTCCTCGGTCGCGGTCGATGGCTGCCAGCGGATCAAGCTCGCCAGACGCAGTGCCTCCGCGTCGCATTCCGGGCATAGGCCACGCCAAACCTGCATGCCATGGACAGTACCATCAGCACTAACGCCTACGACCACGGTCACCTCACCCTTGATCTTCGCTTCCAAAGCCGCCACAGGATAGTGCAACTCCTGTTCGATAAGCTGCTGTACGGCCTGCATGCCTCCCATGGGTTGGGTGGCTTCCAGGCGCTGCGCCATGGACGTGCAGCCGTAAGCGAGGGCGAAGGCAATGATCGGAGTTCGGAGCATGATGATCGGTCTTGACCCTGTAAATTTGCGGCATGTCCGGCAAAATGCTGAAACAGGGCGACAAAGTATCCTTCCTCAATGAGGTGGGTGGCGGTGTGGTGCTGCGAATGACACGCACAGGGCATGCCATGGTGCGCACCGATGACGGGTTCGAATTGGAGCATCCCATCAACCTGCTCGTACCCAGGGAGCGGGACAATGGGAATATCCGCTATCGCATCAGCGACCACCAGGCGGGCATGGTCGCAGCCAACGATCGCTTGGAAGAGGCCCGGCGCAACACCCGGCCGGTGGTCCGTCCCGGTAAAACGCCAAGGAAGCCCGAGGACAACAGTGTGGCTGAAGTGGACCTGCACCTGCACGAGATCGTGGAGAACGAAGGAGCCTTGAGCGATGGCGAGAAGCTCGAACACCAGATCCGCTTTTTCGAGCGGGCCCTTGAGACTGCCATACGCAACGGGAAGCGCAAATTGATCGTCATCCACGGGGTTGGCGAAGGCGTGTTGCGCGAAGAGGTGCGCAAGGTGCTGCGCTTCTATGATGGTGTCCGTTTCCACGATGCTGACATGCGGCGGTATGGAGCGGGAGCCACCGAAGTGGAGATCCTGCGTCACAAGTGAAAGGAGGCCATCCGATGTGATGGCCCGCGTATCAAGTATTCCAGTTCATTGACATCCTGTGCATCGCTTCGCCGCCTTTCGCTGCAAGGCGGGGGGAGGAAAGTCCGGGCAGCGTAGGGTGCCGTGCTTCCTAACGGGAAGGGGCGCCACTGGGAACGGTGGTGTTACGGATAGTGCCGCAGAAAGGGAAACCGCCCCGACTTGTCGGGGTAAGGATGAAAAGGTGGGCCCGCCTTCGCGCGGGATAACGTGCTTCGGCGCGCCAAAGTAAGAGCCCACCAGTGCCGGTGGCGACATCAGCAGCTTGGTAAACCCCACGGGCTGAAAGACCATGTAGACCGGGTAAGGGGCGACCCGCTCCGTCCGCCGCAAGGCGGGACCCGGTGGGTAGGTCGATAGAGGTTCCGCGTGAGCGGGATCCCAGATAAATGGCGGAGGCCCCCGACCTGTCGGGGGAACAGAACCCGGCTTATAGATGCACAGGCCTTTTATGAAGGGCTCTCTCCACGCAACGGCGGTAGGAGGGGGCCCTTCACCATTTTGCACCGGTTCGGCCCATGATCTGTCCTGCCGCTCCGGTAACTTTGCATCCATGGCCCAACGCCTTTTCCTGCTGCTTCTCTTCGGTGTCTGTATCCGTCCGGGACTTTGGGCGCAGGAGGAAGTGACCATTCATGGTCGCGTCATCACAACGGCCACCGACCAACGGACGTTCTATGATCTGATGATCGTGAACAAGCGCACCCGGTCGGGCACCTTCGGCAATACCGACGGTACCTTCAGTGTGCGGGCACAGCGGACCGACACCCTGATCATCGGATCGGTGGGGCACCAGACCTCGGTCATCACCATGGCCGACAGCGTGCCGAGAGCCCACTACACCGTGGTGATCCGCATGCGTCCTCTCCAGGTCCAGCTCGCAGAGGTCGAAGTGTTGCCGGAACGCACGCTCAAACAGATCCAGAAGGATATCGACAAGCTGGGCTATCGCGAAAGCGACTACCGCCTCAGCAGCGTGGATGCACTCCAAAGCCCGATCACCTTCCTATACCAGGAGTTCAGCCGCCGCGAGCGGAGCAAACGCATGGTCGCCTACCTGGAGAATGAGGACCGCAAGCGCGAACTGCTGCGCGAACTGCTGCACAAGTATGTGCAGTACGAGATCATCAATCTCAGCGACGAGGCTTTCGACGATTTCATCGAGTTCTGCAATGTGCCGGATGAAGTGATCAAGGGACTGACCCAGTACGAGTTCCTGGTCTATGTCAAACGCAAGTACGAACTGTACTCCAGCCTCGGACCCACGCGTCGGCACTGACATGTGGAGTCCCTGGGTGACGCGGCTACGAAGCACCATGGCCCACACTGCGCGTTCTGTAGTCACACTACTGACCGTCATTACTGCCAACGCAGTATGTGCTCAACCCGATACGCTCATGGGGCACATCCAACTGGACGAGTTCGTGGTATCGGCACAGGCGACCGGGTTCAGTGTGGATGCCTTCATCAAGCAGGTGCGCGAGGATACCACCTTCCACAAGGCCTTCCTCAATACACGCTATCACCCGAACACCATGCGCAGTGCACTGGTGGTGCGCAACAAGGGTGAACGCGAGATGGCCTCACTTACCCGGGAGGCCCGCTTGCTGCGCGAGGGGAACAATGCCAGGCTGGTGATCGATACCGAGCGCGAGACCGGAAAGCTCCGCGATCGCAAAGGCGCGTTCCGCTTCCTGACGGTGGAGATGTATGATGATGTCTTCTTCCCAAGGGGCACCTTCACCGCCAACAACAGTGTGGCGGCCCGCAAATTGGAAGTGGAGCGTGGCAGTCGCTTCGAGAAGTACAAGAGCGAATTGAAGAAGTTCATGTTCGATCCCGGCAGTGAGATCGGTACGGTGCCCTTCATCGGAAGCAAGCTGGCTCTTTTCGAGCCACACATGATGCCGCTCTATGACTTTCGCATCTGGTACGATGAACGCAATGGCCACATCTGCTGGGTGTTCAGTGCCGAAGCCAAGCCGGAGCACCGCGATGGAAAGACCGTCATCAAGACGATGGACACCTGGTTCGATCAGGACAGTGGCGAGGTCATCGCCCGCCAGTACCGCATCGCGAACAGCTCACTCATCCTGGATTTCGACATCACCATCAAGGTGGAGAACCAACACCTGCATGGTGCCCTGGTACCCGTGCGTGTGGACTACGATGGCGATTGGGACATCCCGTTCAAGAAGCGGGAACTTGTGAAGTTCTGGTTGGTGTACGATAAATGGGAGATCGTTCCGTAACGCGTCCGTTGCTGAGTTGCACCGGAACATGTTCCGTTCCACCATTCGGTTCCTGAAGTCCCATCACTGAAGCACCAACCTTCCCGTGCCGATGCCATTGGGTCCTTCCACCCGCACCAGGTATACACCTGGGGCCTGGCCTTCCAGGTCCAGTTCGAGAACCGTTGCGGTCGCCCTGTGCGTCGCGATGATCCGTCCGGCTGCATCGGTGATGGTGATCGTCGATGGACCCGAACCGTCAAGGCCGATCCAGAACATGCCGGACCCCGGGTTCGGATAGGGCGCCACCTTATCATGGGTCCGCTCCGCGATCCCGATCTGGGCTGCATCGATCATATGCACCCCGATGCTGGACACTGGGCCTCCCACGAAACCGATGTACCATGTATTGTCCACCCGGTTGGGGCATGTCGGCTGGTCGTAGAACTGTTCATGCGTTGCATAGTGGACATCCTCGTTGAAGCCCAGGAATACGTCGGGGTTGAAGGTTGAAACGCAGAACAGGTAGCGCTGATCATCCATCAAAGCAACTGGTTCCTGGAATGGCAGGAAGGTGGTCTGCTGGTTGCCCGCACCGGTAAGAAAGTGTTCGCCCAGGCCCACTTCGAGCAGGTTGGAAATGTTGAAGGCCGGATCACTGAGCCCCGTGAATTGGTCCATCCATTCGTATGCGCGCACGTAGATCAATTCACCAGTGATCACACTCGGATCGTTGATGGAAACGTAGAAGTGCAAGCCCGTGGCCGCAACCCGCGATGCGTGGGCATCCTTGAAGTGTATGCAGCTCTCATATTCGGCGCCTGTGGGTGAGGGTTGCATGCCAATGGTGGACACAGGCTCATTCGTCACCGCGTCCAACGGAACGAGCGCGTAGTACGAATCGAAGACCATCGGCAATGCAATGCTGTTGTCCGCAACGTGCGCATCGGTGCCGGGGAACTGTACCGAGTAGGTAAGGGTGTAAGTGCCCTGATAACTGTTCTGTGTATGATCCGGTAGGGTCACGAGCACACTGTCCCCGGGGTTGATGGCGAAGGCTGGGCTGGACTCATCGTACAACACGTTCCCATCTTGTTCCACCCTGGCGTTCAGTACTGCACCGGTGCGGGGTAATTGGCCGAAGTTGTGCACCCATGCCGCCATCTCAAGTATGTATTCCCCTGTATTGGCCGTCAATTGGCTTGGCCGTGCAAAGCTGGGTGGTAGCAGCAGACCGAACTTGTTCAGGCCAATGTCATCCGGATAGTATCCGGTTTTGTTACCCAGCAATGCGGTCACCGTAATTCCTGCCAACAGTTCGGTGCGGATCAATGCACCATCTTCCAGGCCGATCTGGAATACCGGGATGTTCACCTGTTGCCCCACCGCACCTGCACCCATGCCCACTGGTGGCCCGACCTCGTTGTTGATGATGATGACCCCGATCGCTCCTGCCAATTGGCAGTTCCTCGCTTTCTCTGAATAATCGCAAGTGCCTCTGTACAGCACGGCGATCTTTCCGGTCACAGGAGATGATCCGTCCAGGAAGTCGCATACCAGACTGTCCGCTTCGCTCGGGTCCAATGCCAGGACCAGTTCCCCGATCACCCTGTTGGCCACCAGGGTCATGTCCGGTGTGCTCCATGACACGGCAGCAGGTTCCGCCCAAGTATGTGCCATGGTTCCTGCGAGTGGTGATGAAGGAAGTATGTCCAGGGCGACCTGCGCCGTGGAATGGTTGATCAAAAGGACCGTGATCAAAATGTGGAATAGGTGTTTCATGTCGCGGTGGTGTTCGATGGTACGCCACGAAGTGACGCAGCGAACACCTCTGCTTCCCAGACTTTGGTGACAGGAAGTGCCCGCAATGACCGACGGTGTGGGGGAACTACCGGTGGGATCGCTTTCCAATGTTCCACTACATTGCACGACAGCATATGTCCCACATGCGCATAGTTCTGTTCGTTGCTTTGCTCGGCGGTTGTGGAACCCCTGTCGGGGAGCCCGAGCGCCAAGCTCCAGTCGGTACCGACACGCTGGGCCAGCATCAGGCTGCCAGGGCTACGAAGCATTACAGGGAAGGGGAGATCGAAGTCGCAATGGACCTGGCGCAGCGCATCTTGGAAGCCGATGAACGAGTTGCGGGCCCACGTGCGCGTAGCGCTGTGCACAACATGCTGGGCATTCATGCGCAGCGGCAGGGTCACTTCGATGAAGGCGTCGCACATCACCAACAAGCGCTGTCCATCTGTCGCCGGCTGGGCGACCGCGATTGTGAAGGCAGGGCGCACACCAACCTGTGCATCATCCTGCGCATGAAGGGCGACCACGAGGCCGCGCTGAGCCACGCATACGATGCCATGCGGATCAAGCATGAGCAGTCGGACAGTGCCGGTCTGGCGCGCGCCCATCACAACCTGGCGATGATCCACCAGGAACAGGGTGATCTGGTGGCCGCCGAGCGTGCACTCGCCATAGCGTTCGACATCAAGGAGCGTATGGGCGACAGCCTCGGCATGCAGAACACCCTGTCGGTGATGAGCCTCGTGGCCATCGATCGCGGGGAATACGTGCAGGCCTATGGCATGCTGGAGCGGGCGCGTGGCATTGCACAGCGTAACTTCCCGGACGAGAACATTGCGGACCTGTATACCAACTTGGGTCTGGCGCAGGAGGGTGCGGGCCAGCGTGCGGAAGCGATGCGCATGTTCCACCAAGCCCTTGCCGAAGTGGAACGCTTCCCCAACGACGCGCACCGTGCGATCGTCGTGGGCAACATCGGGCGCATTTTGTTGGAGGATGGCCGCACTGCCGAAGCGGGTCCATGGTTGGAGGAGAGCCTGATACTGGCGCGTGAAGTGGGCTCATTACTGGACGAGAAGATCGGCCTGACGGCCTTGTTGGCACAACGCAAGGCGTTGGGTCTCCATCGCGAAGCACTGGGACTGAGCGAGGCGCTGCTGGCAGTGAACGACAGCCTGCTCAACGAGCACAACCTGGAGAGCATGAACGAACTGCGCGTGCGCTACGAGACCGAACGGCACGAGGCGGAGAAGCGACTGCTGCAACAGGAGAACGAGCTCGCCACGGCACGCGTGCAGCGCCAACGCACAGTGATCGCCGCGCTGGTGGGCGGCGTGCTGCTGGTGGCCTTGGTGTTGCTGCTACTGATGCGCGCCTGGCGCCGACGCACGGCCCAACGCATGCTGGAATTGGAGCATCAGGCCCTGCGCGCGCAGATGGATCCACACTTCCTCTTCAATGCGCTGAACACGGTACCCGGACTGTACCATACACATGGTGTGGCGCAGGCCACCGACTACGTGGGCCACCTGGGTCAGCTGCTGCGCATGATCCTGGACAGTTCCGCCAAGCGTGTGGTGAGCGTGCGCGAAGAAGTGGAGTTGCTCACCCACTACCTGCAGGTGATGGCTTTCCGCCACGCGGACCGATTCACGTTCAATATCGAAGTGGACCCCGCGATCGATCCGGAAGGCAGCGGACTGCCCCCCATGCTGTTGCAACCGTTGGTGGAGAACGCCGTGCTGCATGGGGTACTGAAGCACGATGGAGGAGGGGAGGTGTGGGTGCTGTTCCAGCTTGCGGAAAGCGAGTTGCGTTGTATTGTGCGCGACAACGGACCCGGCTTGGAACGCATGCCCGATCTGACGCCCTGCGACAAACCCTCGGGCCTGCGCATCACGCACGAACGCATCCGGCTCTCGGGCGGGCGCCGTCGGCGTGGGCAGGGCTTGATGTTGCGCACCTTGCAGGATGAACAGGGCAGGGCATTGGGCACCGAGGCCACTTTCCAACTCCGGGTGATCGAACTTTGGGACCGATGATGCGTGTATACCTCGTGGATGATGAAGCTGCTGCAAGGCGTGGTTTGCTTGAGATGATCAATGCCAGCGGTCTGCCCGTGGAGGTGGTGGGCGAAGCGGGCGATGTGGCCAGCGCCATGGACGGCATCACCACCACGCAGCCCGATCTGCTACTGTTGGACATCCACCTGGGGCAGGGCAACGGCTTCGACCTGCTGGACCGCCTGGGCGATGCGGCCCCGCGCGTGGTCTTCATCACCGCGCACGATCAATATGCCGTGCGCGCCTTCCGACTCGCTGCCGTGGACTACCTGCTGAAGCCGATCACCAGCAGCATGCTGCGTGAAGCACTGAGCCGTGCCATGGAAGTGCACGGAACTCCTTCCGTAGCTACGGATGTGCTTCGTGCCAACCGCGCCAGGCCGGAGGAGCCGCGCATCGCCGTGCCCGCCGCCGATGGTCTGCACCTTTTCGATCCGCGGCGCATCATCCGCTGTGCTTCGGAAGGCAACTACACCACACTGTGGGATGCCGATGGCCGTCGCCTCGTATGTGCCCGCACACTGAAGGATTTCGATGAGCTGCTCACGCCCTTCGGCTTCCTGCGCACCCATGCCAGTCACCTGGTGAACCTGCGTTTCGTGCAGCGATATTCACCGCGTGATGGCGGTTTCGTGGAGCTGCACGATGACAGCCGTGTGCCCGTGGCGCAACGCAAAAGGCAGCAGGTGCTCGATGCGTTGGCCGCACCATCCCGATGAGTTCATCACTTACGCGACCGGGACGGGCGAAGGATCGATCGCCTGTTGCGCTGGTCATCCATGCGGGCAGGGGTCAGTATCCTTGTTTCATCAATGATGAACTGAACAGCTCCGACCATGATCCGACTTGCAACCTTGTTAGCGCTCTTCTTCCTTGCATTCTTGCGGTCCGCATCCGCACAAGACCTCAACCCGCTCACGCTGGAGTTCCTCGTGAACCAGCACACCCCCAGCGCGCAAACCCTTCCCCATGTGGCGAGCGGCGAGGATGGGGGCTACGTCATCGCGTGGCGTAGCTGGGCCCAGTCCGGCAGCTACGGGAGCATCTGGGCTCGGCGCTACGGCGCCGACCACCAGCCGCTGACTGATGAGTTCCTTGTGGAAACGGAGCAGGGCAGTTATAGCAGACCCTACGTTCATTACTGGAAGGAGGGCCGCTATGTGATCTTGTGGACCACCGGCGTGGAACCGGGCAGCAGCAGCATGCGTGTGCTCAACGCCGACAATACGCTGGAGGACATCCACACGATCGGACTGCCGCACGACCACGACGTGGACATCCGGGGCGACGAAATGGTGGTGGTATATCCATCCAGCCAGCACGTCCGCGTCCGCAAGTGGGACCTGTTGACGAATGCCTGGATGGGTCCAGCCGTGCAAGTATCCGAAGCGCCGAACGCTGATTACAAATTCCCACAGGTGCGCTGGACCAGCACCGGTGGTATCGTGACCGTTTATAAGGGCGGATCACCATCTCCACACCACATCTACCGCAAGCCTCTCAACGCCAACCTGCTTGCGCAGGCTCCCGAGGCGAGCGTGTATAGTGTCAATGGATCGATGGGCGTCATCAACGTATCCATCAATGCGCAGGACCAGTTGCTCATTTACGCTCGTTCCGGCGTGAACGGTACCGATGTGTTCGCCGGGCGGGTGCTGGATGCGCAGGGCAACCAATTGGTCGCAAGTGTGGGCAACACAAGCGCGCCTTATGCCTACTACTATACCGACTGTGAACTGTACGACAATGGCAATGTGGTGCTCACCAACAATTACAAGACATCGAACAACGACCCGCTGGATTACTGCGTGCGTGCCAGTTACGCCATGTTCCTAGGGGCGCCCAGCACGGGCTTCCAGTTCGCAACCACCACCACCAGCGGGCCGCAACGCCACCCGGCGGTGACCAAACTGCCCAACAATGGCTTTCTCGTGGTGTGGAACGGCAACGGTTTCCAGGGTGATGATGACGGTGTGTACGCGCGGGCTTTCGCTGCGTCGGACTTTCCCACGGCAGCTCCGGAGCGTGAAGGGTTGGCCTTCGAAGCCTTCCCCAACCCCTTCCGCGATCGTTTGGTGGTAAGTATGGAAGAACCCGGACCGCTGCAGGTGTTCGATGCCACCGGACGCATGGTGCATACGGAACAACTGGTGGCAGGCCCCAACGCACTGCCGTTGGATGAACTGTCACCCGGGACCTACCTGCTGGTATGGCACGCGGTGAACGGCACACGGCTAAGCCACCGGGTGGTGAAGGAGTAATGGGTGGATCGCGCGCGACGATCTCACACCCGCGCCTTCCGCTTCACGAACAGCGCCACTAGTGCGCTTGTCACGGTGCCCATGATCAATGCGCCGATGGTGGCCTGCACCATGTAGCTGTGCAGGTTGAAGTTCGCTTCTGCTGCTTCCTGCGTCATCATGCCCTGTTCCACCGAGAAGCGCGTCACATTCGCGAAGTATTCCGGAGTGATCAGCGAACTGGTGATGTACTGGGTCAGGGGCGTCAGAACCGTCACGATCAAGGTGATGATCATGCCACTGAAGAAGCCCTCCTTCCAACTCATGGCACCGCCCAGCTTGCGCCGTTTCTCCAACAAGGCAAGTACGTAGATCGCGATCGCGGGTACTGCCACCAGGTTGGTCCAGACCATGTGCTGGGCGATGTGCACATCGTGCAGGCCCACCGCCTTTTCCAGCGCCATCCAGCTCAGCATCATGGCACAGAAGATCAGGGCCCACTTCAGTTCAAGTCGGTGCTTGCTCATGTTCGGGGGGGGGGGTAAAATCAGTTTCCGTCAGGCTCGCCGAATGAGATCATCCAGTTGATGCCGAAGCGGTCCGTGACCATGGCGAAGAGCTTGGCCCAGAAGGTGGCCTCCAGTTCCATGGTCACATCGCCTCCTTCGCGCAGCGAATCATAGAGGCGTTTTGCATCGGCCTCGCTTTCGGCATCGAGCGAGAGCTGTATGTTGTTGCCCGCGTTGAAGGGAGGTCCGAAGCCCTCGGGGGCATCGCTTCCCATCAGCACGCTGGTGCCATTCTTGTCCAGGGAGATGTGCATCAACTTGTCGCCGTAGCCATCCGGTACCGGTACATCCGGTGGCATCTCACTGAAGCGGCCCACATAGCCGAAGTCGCCGCCGAACACGCTGCGGTAGAACGTGAATGCTTCCTCGCAGTTGCCCGGGAAATTCAAATAGGGGGTAACCAATGCTTTCATGGTAATGGTTGTTGGTTCGGTGAGGCGCAATGTAGCAGCGAGGATCCGCATTCCATTGAACGGTTCGCCCCTTGTGCCAGCCTCTTCAAAACCGATGCGCCGATCTACCGATGGCGACCCCGTACTTGCCGTTCCGCAATGTTCCTCGTGACACAGGCGACCGCTGCGAGGGGGGACCCTTCACGGGCCTGTTCGAACGTTGGAAGATGTGGCCATGCATGCACGGGGATCACCCATGACGTTGCATCTTTGGAGAACCATGAGTGACAAATTCCAGACCTCCCTTTCCAGCGGTGCCCATGCCCTGCTCGCCAGGTACGTGGGGTACTTCGAAGGCACCGCACGCACTTGGTTCCAACCCGGGGATCCGGTGGATACATCGTCGGTCAAGGGCACTTTGCGCTCGGTGCTGGGCGGTCGTTTCCTGGTGCACGAGTACACCGGCACCTTCGAGGGCAAGCCTCTGGAGGGCATAGCCCTTATCGGCTATTCCCTGGGCGACGGCCGCTGGCAGACCGCTTGGGTGGATAGCTTCCACAACGATACACGCATCATGCTCAGTGAAAGTGCTACCCATGCCGACGCCGCCCTTCCGGAGGTGACGGGCAGCTATCCCGCGCCGCCCGGCCCGCACTGGGGCTGGCGCACCACCCTGGAGCAACCCGCACCGGACCGTGTGATCATCACCCACTACAACATCACGCCCGAAGGCGAGGAGGTGAAGGCGGTTGAGTTCGACTACGCCCGCCACTGATCGTATGACCCTGTTGCGGGCCGGTGCCTGGACCACCACGAACGGCAGTGCTCAGCGCCTCACCTGCGACTCCTCCAAGGTGCTGTGTATCCAAGCTTCCGCCTTCCCCGGCTCGCGGAATACCTTGCTGGGGAAATGGGTTGGATGGTAGCTGAAGTAGAGGTCCACCAGGCGTTCGAAAAGCGCATCGTCACACACGATGGCCAGCGCCTCCGGCAGGGGCACTTTACCGTCGCCCGGGATATGTTCCATGCGCATGATCGAGAGGTCCAGGTCGGGGTCCGGGGGGCACCACCACCATCAGGCCGTTGCCCGCCTCGGGCCCCAGCGCTTGATGCGCGGCGATCACTTCAAGGATGCCTGTGGGATCCACACTACTCCCTCCTTCACGCGGATCATCATGCTGCGGGGGCCGGTCGCCTCAAGGGTGGCCAGCCGTGTATCGACTACCCGGCGGTCCATGGTGCTGTGAATATATGTGCTTACGAATGTGCCGCCTCAACCATCCATCACATCGAAAGAACCATATCCACTCGGGTGGAAAATTCATTGGAGTGTGGACGCGTGACCAGGTCTGCGGATGCAATGCGACCGCTGGTCACCGGATCCTCATGGAATGGACGAAGGGTGAATTTGTCCGCTCCAGGTTCAAAACCCTGCTGACAACTTTGCAATATCTGCGCAAGCATCAATTGCCGGGAATTCCTAATTTCGGAAAGCGAACCCAAGCTCAGGTACGCACTGAGAGGCCCGCCACCACTGCTCAAGGTCGGCGGGCCTTTCTCAGGCAAGGGTTTGGCCCAGAGGACTTCCTACCATGTGCATCCTTACCCGATCTGTGGGTGGGTCGGCTGGAAACGGACATTGGCACCGTGGTGCGGGAGGTGACCCCTGAGGTCGCGGTGCATCTGCCTGGCCAGGGTGATCACGTGCGCTTCCGGAATCCGACGGGCCTGCATGGCGGACCGACCCTGCACGATATGCGCGGAAGCATGGTGCCAAGTGTTCGGGTGGACGGATCGCCCGAGCAACATATACCAATGCTTGGTGGCCACCCACGCCTGTTGGTATGGCGCCTTTTGACCCATGATGGTGGGTTCCACAGCGGACGGGGGGTGTATTGAACGGAGATCGATCAGTGCTTGCCCTGCGTCGCCAGCCGACGTTCCGCATCCATTGCGGCCATTCGGGTGCGCTGCTGCGTGTTGAACTCATAGTGCTCGTTGAACGAGGCGGACGAGGCCCCCGGCTCTTCCTGCACCGCATGCCGCACCTCCAGCTGCACTTCCACCGGGACTACGCGTTCAATGGCGTCGATCACGGTGTCCTGCATCAGGCGTTGGCGATCCTCCTCACTGTGTGGGTGCAGGTTGTCATGACCGTTGCGCAGCATGCGCATGGCCCTGTATTGCTTCTCCACAGGGCTCTGCGCAACCGCACCCAGGCAGGTGAGCAAGAGGAGGAGGATGATCGGGATCGCACATCCACACCCAACGACCAAGAAGAAGGGCCGTCCTGTAGCAGGGCGGCCCTTTCTGTTCGGGGGTGGGTCATTGTTTCAGAAATACTTGGGGGCGGGCATCGTCCAAGTACAGCAGGTAACTGCCATGGGCCAGCGAGGAGACGTCGATACGGTCGGCGTTCCTGGTCCACAGCAGCTCGCGGCCCAGCAGGTCGGTCACGCGCACCTGGGCGCGGGGTGTACCGGACCAGCGGAGTTCGTCCTGCGCGGGAACAGGCCACAGCAGCGGTGCTTCAGCGGTGCCACCTTGCATGGGTGGCAGGGCCGTGCTCTGGTCCACCACCACGGTCTGTTCCACCGGGTTGCACAGCACATCGGGCCCGAACACGACGATGTACTCGCCTGCCGGTAGCCCGTCCCAGAAGGCATCCGTTCCTTGGAAGGGGTCGCCGACAGGATCGAAGTCTGGCATGGCGTATAGGCTGAAGGTGCCGGTGAGCGGGAGGGGAGGTGGCATGGGTGATGATGGATCAGGTACCAGGCCGAATACCGTGATGGATCCGTTGGCGCCTCCGCTGGCATCCTCCACCACCATATCAAAACTGGTGTTGGTGCAGTCGTAGGTAGCCACCAGCTGCCCGAAGCCGATGCTCCCACAGGGGCCATCGTCCACCACCATGGTCTGGTAGGTGAAGCCGAAAGGCATGTCCCACCACCAGTGGGTGAACGCCGTGCAGTTCACCGGGCTGATGCTATCGATGGCCACTCCGTTCTGTAGCAGGTAGAGCGTGGTTTGGGTGGGATCGGGCGGGCAGGCGATGTGGTTGAAGATCTGCGTGCCACAGTAGGGCACTTCGGCCCATACGCTCACCTCCAGCCCCATGGGCGAGGGCAGCACGCTGTGGTTGAGGTTCCAGTGCAACTGCTCGATCTCGAAATGCACGGTGTCCAGTACCGCGGGGCCCTGATAGAATACCAGATAGTGCGGTCCGGGCGGTAGGTCATTGGCCTGCCACGTAATGGAGCCATTGCTCCACGCCAGGTCCGTGAAGGGTAGGCATTCCGTGTCATTCACGTAGGCGCGGCCCAGTGTATCGGGCCAGAGGGGATGGTGCTTGTAAGGTCCGCATTGGGCTAGGCAATCCCAAACGGTAAGCAGCAGGAGGGGGATAAGGAAGTGTTTCATCATTGGGGGTGATACCCCCAAGACGCAGTGGAATGCTACGGTTGCCTGGGAATGGGCCGGATGGTTCAGTGCTTCCCCTGCGCGGCCAGCCAGCGTTCGGCATCCAGCGCTGCCATGCAGCCGGTACCGGCACTGGTCACGGCCTGGCGGTACACCTTGTCGGCGGCATCGCCGGCCACGAACACGCCGGGGATGTTGGTCCAGGTGCTGTCGGGCTTGTGCTGGATGTAGCCCTGGGCGTCCATGTCCAACTGGCCTTTGAAGATCTCGGTGGCGGGGGTGTGGCCGATGGCGAGGAACAGGCCCGTGACCTCCAGGGTGCTTTCCTCGCCGGTCTTGTTGTTGATGATGGCGAGGCCTTCCACGCCGTGTTCGCCGAGCACATCCTTCACCTCGGTGTTGAAGAGCACCTCGATGTTGGGGGTGTTCAACACCCGGTGCACCATGGCCTTGCTCGCTTTGAACTCGTCCTTGCGCACCAGCATGTACACCTTGGGGCAGAGCTTGGCGAGGTAGGTGGCTTCTTCGCAGGCACTGTCGCCGGCACCTACAAGGGCCACGGTCTGGCCCTTGTAGAAGAAGCCGTCGCACACGGCACAGGCGGTCACGCCACCACCGGCATCGCGCAGGCGGATCTCGTTGGGCAGGCCCAGCCATTTGGCGTTGGCGCCGGTGCTGATGATCACCGTGTCGGCGTGGATCTCGGTCTTCTCATCGACCCACACCTTGTGCACGTCGCTGCCCAGTTCCACCTTGGTCACCCAGCCGTGACGCACATCGGTCTCGAAGCGCGTGGCCTGTTTCTTCAGATCCTCCATCATGTCGGGTCCGGTGCGACCATCGGGATAACCGGGGTAGTTGTCCACCTCGGTGGTCTGGGTGAGCTGGCCTCCAGGCAGGGGCCCTTCGTAGAGAACGGGCTTCATCTCGGCACGTGCGGCGTAGATGGCGGCGGAATAACCGGCGGGGCCCGATCCGATGATCAGGCATTTGACGTGTTCGGGGCTGTTGCTCATGGCGTTTGCGGGCGCAAAGGTAGCGTTGGTACAACGGACACGACCTTGGAGCGCATCGCTACTATTCGTGCTTTCAACAGGCAATATCGGGTACCGCGCTCCCCCAAACGGACCTGCTTCGCCCGCAATGACGGACAACCGACAACGGACCACCGATCTACGGCACGCACACGATCGTATCGTAACGCACTCCGTAGCCGGCCCACACACCGAGGCCGCCTTCGATGTTGCTGACGATGTTGGCCGGCGTGCTGAACACATCGCCCTGGGTGGCGGCGTTGTTCTGGAAGGAATTGTAGAACCGGTACGAGGCCAGGTCGAGGTTGACGAACTTCACCACCACGGTATCGCCCACCTTGAAATAGTTTCGTTCCTCCACATCATCCTGTGCTCCGCTGAAGGGTTGTGAGCCACGGGCGAAGGAATAATCGAAGGTGAGACCGTTCACATAACGATCCTCATACACGGAGAAGAAAGGGGCGATGAAGCCCGCGTCCTTGGGACTACCGTCGGGACCCAGGTTGATGCGCTTGGCCATCCAGCGGTAATGGTTGCCGATCGTATCGGGGTCGATGATGCGCGCCCATGCGAAGCCCAGGGAATCGTCATCGGGCTGTTGCTGGGCCAGTTTGAACCACACGGAATCGGGGCCGATGGCGTGGGGAATGGTCGTGGTGCTGCGCAGGAAGTCATCGCCGGTCTGAACTTCAAGCCGGTAGCTGCGGCCTTCCTCGCCCACCAGTGTGGCACTTGTCCAAAGGCAGATGTTGGCATTGGCCAGGATGGCCGGGTCGATGCCGGTGGTGGCTGCGGCTGCCTGTATCTGTTCCTCGGAGAGCAGGTTGCTGCACAGTCGGATGAGGTCGTGGGTGGTGGTGCCATCGAACACGGTGACAGTGGCTTCGCTGATGAACGCGTCAGCGATGGACTGCAGGCTGGTGGGTGCGAAAAAGCTCTGGGTGCGGGTGAGGATGACCATCGGTGGCTGACCGGTCTCGATGATCGCCTCCACCACCACGCGGGCTTCGGTGACCGGCAGGTCCACAGTGATCTCCTTCTCGCAGGCCACGAGGGTCGCAAAGAGAAGCGTGACGAAGAGCACCTGGGTGCTGCGGGAGGTGATACGGGTGCTCATCAGAATTCGAAGTTCCAGGTAACGGAGGGGAGGATGGAGAAGAGCGACACCTGCTTGGCCACCACCTGGAAGGTGTTCTGGCCAGGGTTGCCTTCCGATCCGAAGTAGATGAAGAAGGGGTTTGCGCGGTTGTATGCGTTGTACACGGCGAAGGTCCAGTTGCTGCGCCAGCGACGGGTGATCTCGCTGGTCTCGCCGGTGACGGCATCGGTCACCGTGCGGGTATCGCGGTTGTAAAGCGTTGCAGCCAGGTCCAGGCGGTGGAAGGGCACCATGCGGTAACCGTTGCGCTCGGTGTATTCGCTGACCAGACGCCCTTCGATGAAGTAGCGGTTCACAGGCAGGGTGACGGCCTGCCCGGTGGCGTAGATGAAGGTGGCGCCGAAGGTCCAGCGCTTGTTGTGCTCGTAGGATAGCACCACACTGAGGTCATGGCGGCGGTCCCAGCGGCTGGGGAATTCGCGGCCCTCGTTCACATCGGGGAATTGGCGCATGGTGCGGCTCCAAGTGTAGCCCACCCAACCGTTCAACCGGCCCAGGGCCTTCTTCACGAAGAGCTCGGCTCCGTAGCTGTAGCCATCGCCGAACACCAGCTGCGCGTCGTAGTTCGTGTTGCCGTTGTTCTGTGGATCGGCTCCTTCGGCATACTCGATCAGGTTGTCGAAATCCTTATAGTACAGTTCAACGGAGGTTTCAAAGAGGCCATCGAGGAAGTCGCGGAAGTATCCCGCAGCGTACTGTGTACCGATCTGTGGCTTCACGTTGGTACTGCTCGGGATCCAAACATCGGTGGGCAGTGCAACGCTGCTGAAGCTGGCCAGATGGACATACTGCTGGCCGCGGTTGTAAGAGGCCTTGATGCTGCTCTTACCGTCGATACGGTACCGTGTGGAGATGCGGGGTTCCAGCGCAGCATAGGACGCGATAGGCTCCCCGGCGGCGAAATCCTCGGTGCCGGTGGTGCGGCCCAGATCATCGAGCAGGTACTTGTTGAATGGACCCACATGTGCGAAGGTGCTGAGGCGCAGACCCACGTTGAGGCGCAACTGGTCGGTGATGTCGAAGTCGTCCATCACGTACAGCGCCGCCTCGTGTGCGTGTAGTTTGGGTGGCTCGTCAATGTTGAACTGCGTGTCGCCACTTTGCACGTTCACCGTGCTGGTGGTGTAGATGTGGTAGATGTACTGCCCGCCGTATTTCAAGCGGTGGCGGGCATTGGGGTAGTGGCTCAGGTCCACCTTCAGCCCATAGTCACGGATGCCGCTGAAAAGCTCGAATCCGAACTGGTCCTGCTCGGCCTGGAACGCGAATGAGTAGTCGCTGAGGGTGGCGGTGGTGTTCATGAAGAGCTTGGGCCCGAAGACGTGGTTCCACCGCGCGGCCACCGTGGCATTGCCCCAGGGGATGCGGAAGTTGGGATCACCTTCGTTGCTGCTCCTGAAATCGAACACGTCCCGCCCGAAGTAGCCGCTGAGGTAGAATCGATCCTTGTCACTGAGGCGATAGCTCGCCTTGGCGTTGAGGTCGTAGAAGTAGTAACCGCTGCCTCCGAAGGCGGACTCCGGGTTGATGAACGGCTTGGTGAGCACATCGATGTAGGTACGACGGCCGCTGACGATGAAGGAACTGCGGTCCTTCACGATGGGCCCTTCCAGCGTAAGGCGCGAAGCGATCAGGCCGATGCCTCCCTGTCCACTGAAACGCTTCTCATTGCCATCGCGCATCTGGATGTCCAGCACGGAGGAGATGCGCCCGCCGTAGTTGGCGGGCATTCCACCCTTGATCAATTCGATGTTCTTCACCGCGTCGGCATTGAACACGCTGAAGAATCCGAAAAGGTGACTGGCGTTGTACACCGTGGCATCGTCCAGCAGGATCAGGTTCTGGTCCGGCCCACCACCACGCACATAGAAGCCGCTGTTGCCTTCGCCATTGCTGGCCACCCCGGGCAGGAATTGTATGGTCTTCAGGATATCCACCTCGCCGAGCAATGCGGGTAGTGTGTTCAGCTTCTGCACATCAAGGTCCACCGTGCCCATGCGGGTATCCTCCGTATTCTCGCCGGTACGCGTGCCGATCACTTCCACCTCCTTGCCCATGATGGCCTTGGGCACTGCGGCAATGTTCAACTTCACATCGCCCTGGACCTCCACGGTGCTGATCCCATCCTCATAGCCCACGAAGCGCATCACGATGGTATGGGTGCCGGGTTCCAGGTTCAGCACATAATAGCCATAGACGTTGGTGGCAGTGCCGCGCATGGTGGTCTGCTCGTACACATTGGCGCCGATCAGGGCCTCGCCGCTCTCCGCATCCTTTACGTAGCCACTGATGGTATGGCGTGCGCCCTGCGCCGAGGCATTCAGATGGAGGGCCACCGCCAGCAGCAGTACCGCATGATGTACGAACGTAGTATGATGTTTCATCGGGGGCGCAAAAGTAGGATGTCGCGTGGAGGATAACGGTCGGGGCGGCATCCTGTTCGGATCGTGGATGCCATGGTTGATAACTACCCTTAAGTTCACATGGACTTCCCCCAAAGGCACTTACGGGCACGGGACCTTTGCCTCACAAGTTCGAACACCATGAACACCTTCCTCCGAAAACACCAGGCCAGCTTGTTGACCTTCGGCATCTACATGGTGCTGGTGATCTTCGCACTGGCGGTCTCGCTGGGTCTGTTGTGAACTGCCCCCATTGGGGGCGTATCACGACAGGGTCAGGATGGTCGCTGGGGCTTGGTGCCATCGCGCTCGCATCCAAAGACAATTCATTGCATTTGCCGCCCCTCGGGGTGTAGCGCAGTCCGGTAGCGTATCCCGACAGGGTCGGGATGGTCGCTGGGGCTTGGTGCCATCGCGCTCACATCCGAAGACAATTCATTGCATTTGCCGCTCCTCGGGGTGTAGCGCAGTCCGGTAGCGTATCCCGACAGGGTCGGGATGGTCGCTAGGGCTCGTCAGACGGCATCCGAAGTCATTCACTACATTTGCCGCCCCTCGGGGTGTAGCGCAGTCCGGTAGCGTACTTGCATGGGGTGCAAGTGGTCGCTGGTTCGAATCCAGTCACCCCGACAAAATGAAGAGGTCGCCTATCCGGTGACCTCTTTTTTCTTGCGGTCCGGTAGCGTATCCCGACATGGTCGGGATGGTCGCTGGTTGGATCCAGTCACCCCGACAAAATGAAGAGGTCGCC
Source organism: Flavobacteriales bacterium (assembly GCA_041745875.1). GTDB lineage: Bacteria > Bacteroidota > Bacteroidia > Flavobacteriales_F > PHOS-HE28 > PHOS-HE28. The sequence goes on from JBGTIB010000194.1 coordinate 35,010, forward strand.
TATTGGGTGACCTCTTTTTTCTTGGGGTCGGGTAGCGTATCCCGACAGGGTCGGGATGGTCGCTGGTTTCTCCCCACTGCACTTAGCGGCGGCCGGAAGCGGCCATCTCCTTGAACTTCGCAATGGCCTTGCGCGTGAAGTCCGAGAGTACCAGTCTCCCGCTGATCGCCGCGCGATCAACAAGGAGCTTGTCCCAGTCCTCCGTGCCGGCCCACATCACGGTCTTCAGTTCACGTATCGCTTCGGGGCTATACGTAGCGAGTTCCCTGGTGTGTACAGCGATCCGTGCATCCAGTTCCTCGACAGTGGGGAACACCTCGGCGTACATCCCATGGCGTAGGCACCATTGTGCATCGCGGCGGGTGGTCGGTGTCGCACTGAGCAGCCCGAAGTTCCCGGTTCCCACCTTGCGCTCCACAGCCGGACCCACCACGAAAGGGCCAATACCGACCTGCAGTTCGCTGAGGCGCGCACTGGCACCTTCATGTGCATAGGCGATGTCCACCGCACAGGCCAGGCCCACTCCACCGCCGACACAATGGCTGTGGATGCGCCCGATCACGAATACCGGTGCCTTGCGGATGGCATTGATAACCAGCGCGAAACCGCTGAAGAAGGCGAGACCCTTGGCTTGATCCTGGATGGCGACGAGTTCATCGAAACTCGCACCGGCGCAGAACGCTTTGTCGCCCTCGCTGCGCAATACGATCACGCGCACATTGGGGTCCTTGCCGGCCTGTTCGATCGCCTCGGCCATGCCCTGCAGGATGTGCCCAGGCAGGCTATTGCTCTTCGGGTGGTGAAAGGTGATCGTAGCGGTGCTTTCCTCCACCGTGCTTTTCACATATCCATTCTCACTGCTCATGTCTGCGCGTTGTGCCTGCGAAACTAGGACACTGGCCGCGGTGCTCCCGCTTCGATCCGTCATTGATGCAGGATCATCGAGCAACGGACTGACAACGGGCAACCGATAACGATCTCCCCCTCAATGCCTGAAATGCACGAACAACCTGCCGAAGTTGTCCCTGTCCTTGTCGATCCGGTGGTAGCGCCTTTTGATATCAGGGCGTTGGAGGAAGCGCAGCACCTTCTTCTTCAACTGGCCGCTACCCTTGCCTGGAATGATCTCCAACAAGGGGATCCGCCGATCCTCTGCCTCATCGAACGCGTCCTCCAGGGACTTGTCGATCAAGGTGCCCTTGTTGAAGATGTCGTGCAGGTCCAGCTTCAGCTTGGCCATGTTGGTGGTGTGGTTCAAGCCGCCTGGGCCACGGTGGCAGCGGAGGAGAAAGGGATCGGCACCACCCGGCTCCGCAGGAAGGTGATGACCTCCTCATCGTTGCGAAAGTTGTTCCCTACATCGATAAAACGCTTGGCAAGCAGGTCGTAGCGGTCGCGCAGCAGGAGAATGAACACGTCGGTGTAATTGAGCCCATCGAACACCACCGACCTGTTCTTCCCGAACTCCATCAGATTCTCGCGGAAGAAGCGCGGGTGCTCCGTCCAGTGCAGGTTGGGTTCCACGTGGTGGCTGATGTGGTAGCCATCGTTCCAGCACTTGTGGTTGAACTTCACGTTGATGCACGTGATGCTGTTGCGGTAGTCGTTGCCAGGTTCCTCCGGGCAGATGAACGTATGCTGCACCCAGTTGCCGGCCATGGCCACCAGTCGGAAAGCAATGAAGGGTAGGATGAAGGCGACCAGGGTGGCCTGCCAATTCAGGAAACACATGGCCATGCAGAAGAGGATGAACAGCACCTCCCCCCGGATCGCCTGCCAGGCCAACTTGTTCCGTCGTTTGCCGAACAGGTATGCCACCAGTGTATAGATGCCTGTGAACAAAAAGGTGATGAAGTATTTCAGGAAATCACGGCCTGAGTCGCGCTGGAAAGGCATGGTGCTGCTTTCGTCGGGCTCCAGGTTGTTCTCCACATGGTGCATACCGATGTGGTGCGCCCGGTAGGTCTCCGGTGACTGGCCGAAGAAGGGCGCCAGCACCCAGGGCAGGTAGTGGTTCAGGATGTCATACTTCTTCTTGAAGAAGCGGCGATGCGTGGTGCAGTGCAGCATCAAGCCGAAGGGACCTTTGTAGCTGATGTTGTTGATGAAGAGGTATACCACCGCAATGATCCACCACAGCCAGGTGGGTATGAATGGCATATACAACAGCACTGCCAATGGGATCAACGTGAAGGTCACCTGCAGCCCCAGGTAAATGAACGGCAGGTCGCGTGGGTCGTTCAACAAGCTGACGAAAAAGCGGTCGAGGGCGGTTCTTGCCGGACGGGAGGTCTCGGGGTCGGTCTGGGTGGTGAATTCGAGCATACGTGTACGAAGGTATCAATGACAGGGCCTGACCAACACGATGTTCCGGTATGTGCTCCCTATAACAAACGTTCTATTGACAGGTAATGATGGTCCATGGACCTTTCGCCCTCTTTACAACCGCATTTTCATGAGGATCGAAATTCCAATGCCATCCTTCGACGATCGTTCGATCGAACTATCCCATTTGCCCGAATGGCGTGCATCGGCGCTGATGTTCTTCGCTGTTGCGTCCTCGCTGTGCCAGGCCCAATATATTGAGCGGAGGGCGACCGTCCCCGCAGGTGGGCACGGCGATGCAAGCGGCACCAGCATTGGCTGGACCCTTGGCCAGTCAAGCAGTGCGAGCTATGCAACGCCAGGGGAGGTATTGACCGCCGGCGTGCAGCAACCCGAGGGCGTCCTACTGGCACTGAATATTGGCGTGCTGCTGGACGGGCCGTATCGTGAGGCCAACGAACTGATGCATGATAGTTTGCGCGTGGCGGGCCTGCTGCCATTCACCGAACCGCATTCCGCACTGGGGTTCCAGCCGGTGGGAATGTCCGGTGGTGAGTCCTTCCCGTCCGGGGTACTGCTTAACGAGGGTTCCGATGCGATCGTGGATTGGGTCTTCATCGAATTGCGCGATGCGCTCGATCCCAGCACCGCCCGTTCCACCCGATCGGCACTGGTGCAACGCGATGGCGATGTGGTGGACCGGGATGGCATCTCCGCCTTGCGCATGACGGCGCTCCCGGGGAACTACCATGTGGCCGTTTTCCACCGCAACCACCTGCCCGCCATGACACTGGCACCCATCGCGCTCAGCACCGGGATCACCACCGTGGACCTTACCGATGGAAGTACACCCACCTATGGCACGAATGCACAACGGCTGCGGGACGGCAAACTCCTTTTGTGGGCGGGTGATGTGACAGGTGATGGTGTCGTCAAATACACTGGTGGCGGCAATGACCGCGATCCCATCCTGCAAGCCATCGGTGGCGTGGTACCCACAGCCACCACCAGCGGCTACCTGACCGAGGATGTGAACCTGGATGGCACTGTGAAATACACCGGTCAGGACAACGACCGCGATCCCGTGCTCCAGTCCATCGGTGGCGTGGCACCCACCAACGTTCGCCCACAACAACTTCCCTGAACCCCGATCAAGCCTCTTTCCCATGCGCTACATCAACCTTCTCGCAACACTGTTGCTGCCGTTCCTGCTGCTGGCCCAGGCCCCGCAGGCTTTTGACTTCCAAGGCGTGGCCCGCGATGCCAGTGGCAACGTGATGTCCTCGCAGGCCATATCGTTGCGCATCAGCATTCTGGCCGGATCCCCGGGTGGTGATGTGGCCTATCAGGAAACGCACAGTGTCACCACCAGCCCTTTCGGCCTGTTCACGATCCAGGTGGGCAATGGCACACCCACGCAGAGCACTTTCCCCAGCATCGGATGGGGGGCGTCGTCGCACTTCATACAAGTGGAACTCGATGCTTCAGGTGGCAGCAATTTCCAGGACATGGGCACCACGCAGTTGCTCAGTGTGCCTTATGCATTGCACGCACGGGCCACGGATTGTTTCACGGTGTCCTTATTGGGCGATACGCTGCATCAAGGCAATGGCTGTCACGTGATCATACCCGGCATCAGTGTGGCCAATGGCGGCTGCCTGGACCTGGATGGTGACGGGTTCTATGACCGTCCGGGATGCGGCCCGGTGGACTGCGATGACAACGATCCCGCGGTATATCCCGGTGCGCCGGAACTGTGCGGCGATGGCAAGGACAACGATTGCGACGGTGGGATCGATAACAATGCCGATGTGGGTACGCACCTCATCTGGTACTTGGATGCGGACGAGGACGGCTATGGGGACCCCACCGTAAGCCAGTTAGCTTGCGCACAACCGGCCGGATATGTAGATAATGGGGATGACTGCGACGATTCCGATCCGTTGCTCTTTCCTGGGCAGGGGTGTAGTCTGGTATGCTCAGAGGCCGATCATGACTACATCGACCAGAACCAGGCGGTCTACCTGCATTCTGTGGATGAATGGTTCATGACCTGCCTGTTCAGCAACAACTTCGATCTCCAAGCTGCTTTAGCTTGCCTGCAGGGGGATCTGGAGAGTGAATTTGCGGGGGGCATTTCGCCGGATTGCCATGGTTGCGCGCTGGACCGGATGGAATGTTTGTTTACGAACTGTGCGCAAAGCTGCATAGGCAACACCACTTCCGAGACCTGCATCACATGCATGCAGTCACAGTGTACACCAGCCTTCATCAATTGCATTGGCCTGACGGATGCCGATGGCGACGGATGGGCTTCGGGTTCCGATTGCGACGATAATGATCCGGATCTGTACTTCAGCCAAATATGGTATCAGGACTTTGATGGGGACGGATACGGTAACCTATCCAGCACGCTTCCCGCTTGCACGCAGCCAATAGGTTACGTGGACAACCCCTACGATTGCGATGACACAGACCCGGATCTGTTCGCTGGCCAGGGAGGATGTCCGGGCATCGAATGTGGTTTCTTCTATGGCATCCCCCAAGGCACATGTGGTTCCAATGCGATCTGCGACAACGGTATGTGTGTTCCCTGCCAGGATCTTGATGGTGATGGATTCACGAATTGTGATGGCGACTGCGACGACAGCGATCCAAGCGTTCATCCTGGTGCACCGGAACTTTGTGATGGTGTGGACAACAACTGTGATGGCCTGATCGATGAAGGTGCCTGTCAGGGATCCGACCTATGCACCGCAGAGGACGCAGCTTATATCGGGAATAACCAGCTGGACTTCCTCAACGCTGTCTATGCACGGTCGCTTGTCAATCAAAGCTTGTGCATCAGCAACCCGCCCTACGCGCAATGCCAGATCGATAACCTGACTTCACTATTCCCGACGGCTACGCTGCCAGTGGGCAATGACTGCCAGGAATGCGCGGTGGAGTATCTGACGTGCTACTACACGAATTGCCACGGCAATTCATGTCTGGGTGCGCTGAACACCGAATGTGTAAGCTGCCTTCTTGACAGCGGGTGTTTGAACCAGTTCATCGCATGTGTGGGTCTCGTGGACAGTGATGGCGATGGCTGGGCTGCCGGCAGCGACTGCAACGATAACGTCATGTCCATTCATCCTTTCGCAATGGAGCATTGCGATGGCCTGGACAACGACTGCGATGGCCAGGTGGATGAAGAAGCACCCATTTGGTATCCCGATCAGGATAACGATGGCTACGGGGTCTCCAGTGGTGCCTTCGATTCCTGCGATGATCCCGGACCCGGTTACGCCCTAGTGGGCGGCGACTGCGATGACAACAACCCGAACGTGAACCCTGGAGCCACGGAGATCTGTGGGAACGGCATCGACGATAATTGCGATGGGCAAGTGGATGAGGACTGCCCCTGCATTGTGGGGACCGTGGAAGCCTGTGGTAACAACGTTGGAGCTTGCCAGCAGGGAACTCGCACATGCATGCCCGGAGGAGTGTGGAGCGCATGCGTAGGGGAGGTGGGGCCATCTGCAGAGGTATGCAACGGCATCGACGACAATTGCGATGGGCAGATAGATGAGAACCCCGTGGACGGCCTGATCTGGTACCGCGATGCGGATGGCGACGGCTTCGGCGATGCCGATGATGTAGTGGTCGCGTGCGCAGCACCGATCGGTTACGTGGGCAACAGCACGGACTGCAACGATACCAACGCGCTTATCAACCCCGCTGCTTCCGAACTCTGCAACGGTATCGACGACAATTGCGACGGCCAGGTGGACGAAGGCAACGTGTGCGATCCCTGCACCGGACCGGACGTCTGCTTTATCGACGGGCAGTGCTACAACAGTGGCGAATCCGACCCGTTCGCCTATTGTCGGGTCTGTGAACCACTCAACTCCACCGATAGTTGGTCATTCAGGGACGCAGGTGTGGTGTGTATCCAAGGCGATTACTGTACCCTTTCATCCTTCTGTGATGGCACGGGGGCGTGCGCCACGCAAGTCCCCGCGCCGGCCGGGACGCCTTGCGACGACGGCAACCCGAACACGGTGAACGACGTGTGCGATGGCGCAGGCAATTGCAGCGGAACGCCTTGCACCGATGCGGATGGTGATGGGTTCTTTGCCGAGTCGGGCTGCGGAACGGCAGTGGATTGCGATGACACCGACCCGGAAGTGTATCCAGGTGCCATCGAGACCTGCAACGGCATCGACGACAACTGCGATGGCCAGATCGATGAAGGGGTTTGTGGCCCGGAGATCTGTGATGGCATCGACAACAATGGCAATGGCCTGGTCGATGCGGATGACCCCGACTTGGTGCTTGTGCCCTGCGAGTTGCAGCAAGGTGTATGCGCAGGAGTGACAAAACCAGCCGCCCGTTGTGTGAATGGCGTATGGTTGACCTGTACGGTTGAGGACTATGAGAACGGTTCCCCCTTCTACGCGATCAATGAGACGTGCGATGGGTTGGACAACGATTGCGATGGTCAGGTGGATGAGGATAACGTATGCGACCCATGTACCGGACCGGACGTCTGCTTTATCGACGGGCAGTGCTACAACAGTGGCGAATCAGACCCTTTCGCTTATTGTCGGGTCTGTGAACCACTCAACTCCACCGATAGTTGGTCATTCAGGGACCCAGGCGTGGTGTGCAACCAGGGCGATGACTGCACCTTCGATTCCTTCTGTGACGGTATGGGCGGGTGCGCAGTGATCCACAGGCCATTTGGCACGCCTTGTAACGATGGCAATGCGAATACGATCAACGACATGTGCGATGGTGCAGGAAATTGCAGCGGAACGCCTTGCATCGATGCGGATGGTGATGGGTTCTTTGCCGGACCGGGCTGCGGAACGGCCGTGGATTGCGATGACAATGATCCGAGCGTTTTCCCAAGCGCCATCGAATTCTGCAATGGCATTGACGACAACTGCAACGGGCAGGTCGATGAGGGTTTCAACCTCGCCAGCGATCCACTCAATTGTGGCGCCTGCGGCAACGTATGTCCTTCATTGCCGAACGCCACCGTTGCCTGCAATGCCGGTGCGTGTGTCATCGTTAGCTGCGCTCCGGGGTTCGCGGATTGCGATGGGAACACCGCGAATGGTTGTGAGACGAACCTGATGAACAGCAATAGCAACTGTGGATCCTGCTTCGTCACCTGCCCACCCAGACCAAATGCCACTGTCGGCTGTGTCAATGGGAATTGTGTGATCATAAGCTGTAACTCCGGATTTTCGGATTGCGATGGGATCGTGTCCAATGGCTGTGAGATCAACCTGGCTACAAGCCTGCTTAACTGCGGAGGATGCGGCAATGTATGCGCGTTACCCAATGCGAACACCGCATGCAATGCAGGTTCGTGTGTGCTGGTCTCCTGCCAGGAGGGTTTTGCGAACTGCGATGGCGTTGCAGCCAACGGTTGTGAAACGTTCGTCGGTGTTGGAGGCACCTGCCCATGATCGAGAGACGAACGGGTGAAAATGAAAGAGTGATATGGACGGGGTAGCCACTTTACGGCGCCACGGGAAAGGGGACCGCATAGCTGGCCTCCCCGTCCTTTCACGGCTGCACGTTGGTCGTCATGCTGGCGGCGGATCGTTGACGGGGAACTGCGGATGGTTCGTTCATGGCTTCAGGTCCATTGGTGTTGCCTGCCCGTAACCTTTCGGTCGACCCGGTGGGTCGACGCTACGGTTGCGGACCCGGAACGATGCGTATTACCTCCCAGGTAATGGCACGAATTCAGTCTCCCCTTCGATACCCGGGAACTCCTGCGCGATCCAGCGCTGTCGTGCCTCCTCGATCAGCTCCTTGGTGGTGGCCACGAAGTTCCAGTGGATGTGACGTTCCTCCGGGAATGGCTCACCGCCGAAGAGATACACCGTGCTGCCCGCTTCCATGGTGAAGGCGCAGAGCTCCGGGTTCTTCGATACAAGTAGTTGTTTCGGCCTGAACCGTTGTCCGTCGTTCTCGATGCCTCCGTCCAGGATATAGAGTCCGGACTCGCCAAAGAGCGCGTGGCCGATCTCCAACGTGCATTGCTCGTTGCACTTGATCTCGATCAGGTAGAGTGGACTGTACACAGGCACAGGCGACTTGTGTCCGAAGACCTCTCCAGCGATCAGCTTGAAGCGCGCTCCTTGCTCTTCCCAGATCGGCAGATCGGCTTCGTTGCTGTGGTGGAAGGAAGGTTCCATCTGCTCCAGATCCTTTGGCAAGGCCACCCAGATCTGCAAACCGTGCAGGCTTTTCGGTTTGCCGCGCAGGTGATCGGGTGTGCGCTCGCTGTGTACGATGCCCCTGCCAGCCGTCATCCAATTCACCTGGCCAGGCTTGATCTCGATCGCCGTGCCCAGACTGTCCCGGTGCATGATGCTGCCCTCGAAAAGGTAGGTGAGGGTGCTGAGGCCGATGTGCGGATGCGGAGGCACGTCGAAGTCCTCACCGTTCGGTAGGTCCACCGGGCCCATGTGATCGATGAAAGCGAAGGGCCCCACCATGCGCTTGCGGTAAAAGGGCAGCAGACGGCCCACCAGGAAGTTGCCCACCTCGGCGGGGCGCTCCTCGATGATCAGGTCGATGTTGGACATGGCATTCGGGGTTTCTTAGTGACGATCGTCGTATCCGGAACTTGGGACCCCAAAGAAAGTGTGCGAGGGTGAGAAAGTGCGAGGGTGCTAGAGCATGGACCCTCATAACGCTCACCTTCTTCCCTCTCACTCTCTCACCCTTGCACTCTTTACTCCCTGGCATACGCGCTCATCGTCCCCACCTTCATCTGCATGCCCGTTGCGGTGCGTCTCCAAATGGTATTGCGTCCATCCACTACATAGATCTTGTCGGACCAGCTCAGTTGGAATTTCGGATCCTTGCTGGTCAGCGATTCCAGTGTGCCGAACTGGATGGGCTCCGCAAAGTTGTTGAACCACACCAGGCGGTTCCCTGCATCCACATAGTAGGTGTTCGCATCCCCTGTGAAACGCACGACGAAACGGAAGGCGTCCTGCACCACAAAGGGTTCGGGTTCCACTCGATCGGCGATGATGCGCGCTTCCTCCCAGCCCTGCCGTATGGCTTCCAAGCGGGCATGTTTCGGGGGATGGTGCTCCGTGCCGTGCGGATCGCCAGCCACGTCCATTGCAGCGATCGCCTCGGCATTCGAGGAACCCATAGCGTGCAAAATGAAGCCGGAGTAGCGGTCACAGGCCAGTTCGTCACCCGGCCGCACTTTCGCCGGATCAAGGGTGTGACCCAGCAGATGGTGGGCGATCTCGTGCGCCAATATGCTGACCGCGCTCCAATTGGTGCAGGTGCTGTCCATCACCCGCGAAATGAACGCTGGGTTGTACGCGATGACCCTTTCCCTGCGCTTGATGTAGGCGATCGCCGTGGGGATCCCGCGGTCCTCCACCACGGAGAAGTCCGGTTGCAGACCGGAGTGACGTACGATACGCTGCACCGCTTCCTTGGCCGCCCGCTCGTTGAGCAGGGCGTCCTGCGCGGACGCGATGCCGGTGTAGAGGAGCATGGCCAAAAGGATCAAAGGTGAGCGCATTGCACTGCCAAGGTAGTTGCGCCGCTCTGTGTGTATTGCAAGCACCTATGTCGAACGAAAAGAACCGCAGATGGACGCGGACGAACGCAGATAGCAGATGCATCCAAGGATGTTTCCGGGCTCGACCGCACCAGCCACCAGGGGTATCGTTCAAATACCGAAGACACGGTAGCGGTGTGGCGTTCATACGAGGAAGTAAAGCGACATACCCATCCGATCCGCGTTCATCTGCGCCCATCTGCGGTTCAGAATAGGCATTCGGGTTACCCCGTCATCTTCTGTGCATAACCGGAGTTGCACCCTCTTGATCATCCGATGGCCAGCCGATACTTTCGCCCCGCACATGAGGTCGATCCGGGTTGTTGAGCTCTTCGCGGGCGTGGGCGGTTTCCGCATCGGGCTGCAGCGCGCCAGCGATCGCTTCCGCGTGGTGTGGAGCAACCAGTGGGAACCCAGCACCAAACGGCAGTCCGCCTCCGATATCTATGCCGGTCGATTCGGGCCTGACGGCCATTGCAACGCCGACATCTCCACCGTGCAGGTGAAGGACATTCCCGAACACGACCTGTTGGTGGGAGGCTTTCCCTGTCAGGACTACTCCGTGGCCCGCACGCTGAAACAGGCCGAAGGACTGGCCGGTAAGAAAGGTGTTTTGTGGTGGGAGATCCATCGCATCCTGAAAGCACATCGGCCCGGATACTTGCTATTGGAGAACGTGGACCGTCTGTTGAATTCGCCCACCGGTCAGCGCGGTCGCGATCTCGCGGTGATGCTCGCTTCCCTGGCCGATCTGGGTTACGCGGCGGAGTGGCGCGTGATCAATGCCGCCGACTATGGCATGCCGCAGCGCCGTCGCCGTGTCTTCATCCAAGGTTATCACAAGAGCACCCCATTGGGCAGGCAACTGTTGCAGCGGACGGACCTCAGCGCGTGGTTGTTGCACGACGGGCTGTTCGCGGAAGCCTTTCCTGTTGTGGAAAAGGGCAGCGCATCCACCTTCGAACTGAAAGGTGACCTGGCGGATATCACCAAACAATTCAACAGTGAAAAGCGCCTTGCGAAGAGCCCCTTCGCGAACGCAGGCATGCTGATCGGGCGCAAGGTGTTGACGCAGCCCGTGGCACCCCACTACACGGGTGCATACACCACGCTCGGCGATCTGTTGGTGCCACCTGATCAGGTGCCCAGGAGTTTCTTCGTGCCCGCCAGGCAGGTGAAGGACTGGCGCTACTTCAAGGGCGGCAAGCAGGAGATGCGTACCGATCCCACCAACGGCTTCAGCTACCGGTATAGCGAGGGTGCCATGTCGTTCCCCGATCCGCTGGACAAGCCCGCACGCACCATCGTTACCGGCGAAGGCGGAGCAAGCCCCTCGCGCTTCAAGCATGTGGTACGCACACCCGAAGGCAAGTTGCGGCGTCTCACCCCGGTGGAACTGGAGCGCCTCAACATGTTCCCCGATGGGCATACCGAAGGCGCCGGTGATGCGCGCCGCGCGTTCTTCATGGGCAATGCACTGGTGACAGGGATCGTGGAGCGGGTGGGGAAGGTGCTGGCTGCGAGAGAGGAAATGAAGAATGTAGAATGAATAAGGGCGAAGGGTGAAGCGAGTAGTGATCGCCGCAGCACACTGTTCTTCACGTATCCTATAGTTGATCCTTACATGCACCGTGTGCAGGCTTTGATTTGTGTCGTGAAGCATCCTCACATCTTCATGCGATTGTCCACTGCAGCGCGAAGCGCGTGCTTTACCCCATAGCACTCACCCATGTATCGCACCCTTGCTTCCCTTGCACTTTTCGTTGCTGCCGTGACCTCCGCGCAGCCTGTCATCCTCAACGGCGGTAACCTGCCCCAAACTGGATTCAGTGTGGCTCGTAGCGAAGGCAATACCGGCCTGCCGCAAGGGCCCGCCGGGGCCGACCAGATCTGGGACTTTAGCAGCGTGAACCTGGTGTCCAACGCGCAGCCCTATATCGTGCTGGAACCGGCAAGCAGCGAGTTCGCTTCCACCTGGCCTGCTGCGAACTATGTGGCCACCTATAGCGATGCGGGCAACGACCGTTACTTCTACTTCAACGTGTTGGCAGATCGCTTGGAAGCCGTTGCGGACAACATCTCCAACCTGAGCTCCTACACGATCTACACCGCCAACCCGCGTACCAAGCTCAAGTTCCCTTTCGCGTACGGGGAAAGCATCACGGACCAGTTCGCGCCACCCGACGGCAGCACCGCCACCACCACCCTTACCTACGACGGTTACGGCACGCTGGTAACACCTACCAACATTTTTCCGGAGGTGGTGCGGATACAGGTGCTGGCGCCCAATGGCAACCCATCCTATGAGTGGTGGACCCTTGACCCGTTACTGCCCGTACTTACCTATTCCTACGGTTACTTGGTGCAGTGGGCAAACCCTGCGACGGGCATCCATGACCGGGTGGACGATACTGCAGCGCATGTATTCCCCAATCCCTTCACCCAGCGTACCAGCATCACCGTTGATGCCGCCACGGTGGCCGGTGGAGCACATTTTCCACTTACGGATGCATTGGGTC
>JBGTIB010000195.1:0-15060 GCA_041745875.1 Flavobacteriales bacterium
GTGCACGCTCTCCTCCACGAAGAGGCGGCTGCCGGCGCAGCACACGTGGCCCTGGTTGAAATAGATGCCGTTGATGATGCCTTCGACGGCCTGGTCGATGGTGGCATCGGCGAAGATGATGTTGGCCGCCTTGCCGCCGAGTTCGAGCGTGGCCTTCTTGCCGGTGCCCGCGATGCTCTTCTGGATGAGCTTGCCCACGCCGGTGCTGCCGGTGAAGGCGATCTTGTCGATGCCCGGATGGTTGACGAGCGCGGCGCCCGTGGCACCCGCACCGGTGATGATGTTGACGACGCCATCGGGGAGTTCGGCCTCCTGGATGAGCTCGGCGAGCAGCAAGGAAGTGAGCGGTGTGGTCTCGGCGGGTTTCAGCACCACGGTGTTGCCGCAGGCCAGCGCGGGCGCGATCTTCCACGCGGCCATGAGCAGCGGGAAGTTCCACGGGATGATCTGTCCGGCGACGCCCAATGCGCTCGGCGTTTTACCGGGGAAGGCGTAGCCGAGCTTGTCGGCCCAACCGGCGTAGTAGAAGAAGTGCGCGGCGGCGAGCGGGATGTCCACGTCGCGGCTTTCGCGGATGGCCTTGCCGCCGTCCATGCTCTCGACCACGGCGAACTGGCGGGCTTTCTCCTGCAGCAGGCGCGCGATGCGGTAGATGTATTTGGCGCGTTCGGCGGCGGGCATCCGGCTCCACACGTTGTCGTAGGCCTTGCGCGCGGCTTTCACGGCGGCGTCCACATCAGCTGCGTTGGCGTCGGCGACACGCGCGATCTTCTGCTCGTTGGCGGGGTTGATGGTGTCGAAGTACTTCCCAGACTTCGGCTTCACCCATTTGCCGCCGATGAAGAGGTCGTACTCGGACTTCAGGGTGAAGTGGTCCTTGGATTCGGGGGCGGGGGCGAGGGCCCAGTCGAGGGGCTTTTTCTTGGTGGCCATGGTGAGCGAAGGTAGATGGTCCGTTTCGCGTGAAGGGCTCAGGTGTCGGTTGTCACCTCATCCCATTCGTCCGCATAATATGTGATCCAATTGATGGCGTAGTGCTGTTCACGGACGGCGCTCAGCATCAATGGTGTTCGCCGCTGACCCTCCAGGTCCTCTTGCCGGGCGGCCCAGTGGAGGCGGTAGGTCAGGTCGGAAAAGTCCAGGATCTTAGACACCGGACGTAGCGTGGCTGTTCGCACGAAATCCGTGGGGTCCGATGTCAACTCAGGAATGAACTCGACCACTTCATCGACCTGCACTTCCTGTGTCGGTAATTCGATCGTTGGAAACTTGCCGATCGCCCATAACATGACCCAAATGCACTCGCTCCGCCAGCTGATATCTATTACCTGCTGCTTGGTGAGCTTTCGACTGAAGAGGTCCTGCTCCTGTGGAGAGACGGCGCGCCAAAGTCCGGTCTTTTTCAGGAACTCGACCACCTCGGCTCGTTCCTTCGGCACCTCAGCCACAAGATTCAAATGGGCAAGGACAAGGATGCGTGCAGCGATCTCTTGTGCCGTCCTGATCCGTGCTTCACTTTCTTCTTCGATCACCGGCAGATGATCGATTACCGGAATTCCGAGCGAGCTTAGGCGAAGCATGTTCTGCCGCTTTCTTTCCTCAGCAGTCTTTCGCTTCTCTCGACGACCGAACCATCCCATGGCTTAAGTAATACGGAAGTGGTCCTTGCTTTCGGGGGCTGGAGCGAGGGCCCAGTCGAGGGCTTGCTTCTTGGTCTTGGTGGCCATGGAGCGAAGATAGATGCTCACCTATAGGTCGGAACGTTGTGGATTATGGTAGAAGTCGCCTTCATCTCTGACGGCCAGATATCCGTGATCGGTATCGTGGACCACCAAACCATTGAACATGATGTCATTCGGCACTCCATCAAGAGCTTCATCGTCCATATAGAAGGTGAACCGCATTCCTACTGCGGACGTCAGGGTAAGACCTGCTTTGGCGAAGTCTTCGATGGAGCCTTTCCGTTCCAAGGAGTAGCCTCGCTCGGTCATCCGAGCATTCAGGTCACAATAGATCTTGGAAGGATGATCGGGCATTGAAGATCACTTGGCGCCGATGAAATTGTCGTACTCGGACTTGAGGGTGAAGTGGTCCTTGGATCCGGGGGCGAGGGGCCAGGAGATGGTCTTCGTCTTTGCCATGGGTCGAAGATAGAGGGGTATAGCCAACAACTATGACCACTCCGGAACGTTCCATGTTAACTATGGCTAGGCTATGCCGCTTTACCAAAGCGATAGCTGCAGCCGAGCATGAGGCACACAGCGTTCGTGCGAATGCTGCCGTCATTGATCACCGGCAATGCGCTGACGTTGGTGAGGCCTTTGTCGTAACGGACCTCTGTCTGAATCGCCAACGCGTCGCCCAAGGGCAGCGAACCGCCAAGGCTCGCGCTGATGCCCATGTCCCACTTTTCGAGGTCGTCCGTGTTGTCGAATGCTGGAAAATCCAAACCGCCGCTGGACGTCTGCCGCGATCGCATGAGAAAGCCAGCGTATGGTCCAACACCTACGGTGAGGTGCGCCTTGTTCCCGAAAGAGGCGCGCATCATCACTGGGATCAGGAGATAGTCCAGCGCGCTGTGTATCTCGCCGTCACGGATCACGCTGCCGTTGATATCGGTGAAGGTGACTTCGGAGGTCGTGCCCTTTCGCTGGTAACCGAGGCCAACACGAACACCGATCGTTTTCGAGCAACCGTACTGAAGGGTGACCGCAGCAGCGGGGCCGAGGAGTGGATCAGTGGCATCAAGGGTCTTGTTGCCGCGAAGCCAACCGAGGCTGGGGCCGAGCTGCAACCCGGCTTCGAAGCGCGGTGTCAGGCCCGTTGCTTCCGATCGAACGAGGAGTGTCTGTCCCCTCGCTTCCGAATGGATGAGGAGGGTGATCGCCACGAGGGTGAAGGTGATGGTGCGCATGTGTTCGCGATGATGTCACCCGAACGATCCGGGCATCAACATATTGTCCGTTCAGCCTCCGCGATACGTGGGATCATTTTCTCGTCAGCGGAGTAGATGGTGTCGCAGTAGGTGCCGCTCTTCGGTGCCGTCCACTTGCCGCCGATGAAGAGGTCGTAATCGGACTTGAGGGTGAAGTGGTCCTTGGACTCGGGGGCTGGGCGAGGGGAGAGGAGATCTTTTTCGTTGCCATTGCAAGCGAAGATGGATGGCCCAGAACGGTGAACGATCACCTCCGCATCAACTTGAACGCGATCCCTCTTCCCATCTTTTGCATGATGGCCAGATCGATCCACACCAACGCGAAGCTTTCGAGGATGTGCACCTTGTCGTCGCCACCCATATCGATGGCGTCCGCGAAGCCGACGGCCTTCACCAGCTCGCGCACGCTTGCCTTCGCTTCCTGACTTCCTCCGGCCATGAACATGTCGGCCAGTTCGTTGCCGTAACGCGGATCGGCGAGGTTCTCCCAACCGGTGCAGTTGAAGACCTTCACAACATCGGCCCCGACGCTATGCAAGGCATCGAAACCCGGCGATGTACCCGGAGGACCGGCCATATTGGTGGCGTCCATCACGAGCTTCCCGCGCAATGCTTCGCCGAGGCTAGCGGCCAGATCAGCGACGACCTTGCCAGGCGTTGCGACCAGTATGGCGTCGCCTTGCTGAACGGCCTCAGGGATGGCGAGCACGCGCGCATCCAAACCCGCGGCCCATTTCACGGTTTCTTCATCACTGGGGTTCCGAGCACCGATAAGGATGCTGTGCCCAGCGGCTTTCCATTTCTCCGCAAGTGTTCCGCCGATGTTACCGGCGCCGATGATGGTGATCGTCATGGTTCAGGGTTTCTGGTAGCTGAGGCCGAAGGTCCACAGCAGGTCTTCATAGGTGTTCGGTCGTTGCACAACGCTTTCGTAGCTCCAGTTGATCGCTTGGCGCAGCGCGAATCCCTTCTTCAAGGGAACGCTTAGCGCAGCTTCCACATGTGCCCTTAGGTTGTCGGTATCGGTCATCGAGGGTTGCACCCAAAGTTCGTACTGGAGCTTCAGTACACCCTCAAGCAAACGGTGCTCGCCATAGATGCGGCCGGTGGCACGCCAGGTCTCGATCACAGCGGTGTTCAGGTCGGGCAGGTCTCGGTAACTCGCCGTGCGGAAGGTGGTGGTCTCATAGGTGCCCGTGACGGAGACCTTGAAGAGTTGCCCCCCCTTCCGCAGAAGCACATAGGTCATTCCCGGTCCTGCCTGCAAGCGATGCTCGATGCCACGTTGATGGCTCCGCTGGTACCACACCATGGCGTACGGGTACAGCCGTGCTTTCGGTTCAAGGTAGAGGAAGTTGCGCCAGATGCCTTCGCCCAGCGTCTGCCGGTAGAAGAATGTGCCGTACTGATAGCTGAGCGCGCTCTTCACACCCCAATGCGTGCGCACATGGGCCACTTCACCCGTTCCCAGCAGCGTGAACTGTTCAATGTTACCGCGCAACCAGTTGCCCGTAGCGCTCACTTTGTACTGCCAGCGCAGGGTATCGGCCTCGCTCAGTTGCGCATAGCACAGCGCTCCCGAGAGACAGCCCGCGATGACGAGCGCCGAGCGCATACTTACTTGCCTGTGGGGAAGAAGAATTGCTCACGCGTGATCCGGCCGTCGGTCACTTCGTACACCGCCACCTCATCCATCTTCATTCGGCCCGCGCCTTTCAGTGTGACGTCCATGCCCATGGCCACCGAGAAATGGTTTGCCGCCACCAGTGGATCGCTCACATAGGCGCTGTGCATGGCCTCCGTCATGGCGTGGAATTGCTCTGTCTTCGCGAGGATGGCTTCCCTCCCATCGAGACGTTCGGGACCGTTCGGATAGCCGGGAGGTTCGTGGCTCACCGCGTTCGGAGCGTAGAGCTCTTTTACGGCATCGATGTTCTTGCCCTGGCGGCAGAGTTCCACCAAGCGGTCGGCGACTTGTTGCGTTGTCATGTTCGTTGTGTTGTTGTAGGTCAATCCAGGTATCCGTCCACCGGCTGCAGCTTCGCCGGCAGGTCATGTTCACCGAGCAGCTCACGCAGGTCGCGCTCGATGGTATTGCAAATGGCCGTGAGCGGCACATCGGTGATCCGCGCTTCGAAGGGGTCTTCGTTCACCTCGCCCACTTTACCGATCACGATGAACACGAAGCTGATGAGCGTGGCCAACGGTATCACCATCCAGCCGATGCCCATCTTCTCCAGGTCGCCCACCAGGCAGAACGGCAGCAGCAGCGTGAACACCTGCAGGAACAGCCGGGTGAAATAGTGGTACTGACGCAGCAAGGGTGTGTTCTTGATGCGGTCGCATCCACCTTGATAATTGGCGAGTGCGAGCAATTGGCCTTCCATCTGGAAGCTATCGAACCCGCCGAGCGTGCCATCGGCCATCGCTTGGTAGATGCGCTGCCCCATGAGCTTCATCAGGATATTGGGCTTGTTCTGTGCGCCGAGCAACTGCGTGTGATCAGCCACAGGAACGAAGGCCTTCAACTCCTCCCACGTGTTCTGCCCCCGCAAGTGGATGCGCATGGCGTGCGCCCATCCGATGGCCTTGAGCACCAACTCGCGCTTGAAGGCCTCGCTGCGCGCGCCATCGTAGTTCGGCTGGTGTGCGTGGCTGTCTGCGAAGGTGGTGACCAGTCGCGCGAGCACCCGGCTGCTGTTCACGATACCACCCCAGAGCGTACGCGCTTCCCACCAACGGTTGTACGCGTTGTTGTTGCGGAAGCCGATGAAGATGGCCAGCGCACCGCCCATGGTGGCCGCGATGCTGAACGGTAGCGCGAAGAGCGATTCCCAGCGGTGCAGAACGAAAGCAGCAACCGCGGCCATGGCGGCGAGCAACAACTCGCCGCGCACGTACTGCAGCACTTTCAGAGGATCGAAGCGACGCTTGAGGATCATCGCGTATCAGCGACCAAGTGTTTCAATGATGAGTTTGGCGGTCTCGGCTCCGGAGAAGTTCTGCTGACCGGTGATCAGGTTGCCATCGCGTACGGCGAAACCGCGCCACAGGCCGGCCTGCACGTAGTTCGCACCGAGCTTCTTCAGCTCGTCCTCGATGCGCCAAGGCATCAGGTGCTTGTCGCGTGGCAGCAGGTTGTAGCTCCACACCGCGTTGTCCGCGAAGTCCTCTTCCACGTTGGCGAAGCCGGTCACGGTCCTTCCCTTCGCGAGGTGTTCGCCGTTGCTCAGCTTGGCGAACTTCAGGATCGCGGAGCCGTGGCACAGCGCGCAGGTCACCTTGCCCGCTTCGTAGAAATCCACGAACTTCTTGTGCAGATCGGTCGCCTTCTCCAAGGTGAACATAGGGGCCTGCCCGCCCGCCACGACGATGGCATCGAACGCGTTCACCTCGATCTCGCTCACCTTCCGCGTGTTGTCCACCAATGCGCGCAGCTTCGGCGTGTGCATGAAGCCCTGGCTGATGAGGTCGCTGCTGCTGTAACCGCTGGCATCGTTGGGGTCGCTCATGGCATCCCCCTCGCACTTGCCGCCGTTCGGGCTGAAGATCTCCACTTCGTAGCCCGCCTCTTCAAAGGCGAGGTAGGGGTGAGTGAGCTCGCTCCACCAGAAACCCACCGGCCACTGGGTGGTGGTGCTCACAGCGGGGTTGGAAATGACAATGGCGATGCGTTTGGGCTTCTTCGCGTTGCTGACGTTCGGGTCTCGTAGGCTCATGGATGTCGTTGTTGAGGGTGCAAAGCTTCCGCAGGTACAGGCTTCTCCTGCAGGTAGCAAGCATTGGTGAGGTACTTACACTTTCGTAAGCATGCGCGGTTCATGGCTTTGCCGGAGATTTGCCCTTCCAGACCAGCCGATCATGCCTGATTTCACCTTCGACGATCACGTCTATTACAACCCGCTCGAGTTCGCGATGGCGCACCTGGGCGGCACTTGGAAGAGCCCGATCCTCTACCGCCTGAAGAAGGAGAAGCAGCGCTTCAGCGAACTGAAGAAGAGCATGCCGCACATCAGCGACCGGCAATTGGCCGCTGCGCTGCGCGAACTGGAGAAGCACGGCATGGTCACGCGCACGGTATTTCCGGAAGTACCGCCGCGCACCGAGTACGCGTTGACCAAGCGAGGCGCGAAAGCGATCCCCGTGATCGAAACGTTGCGCCAGTTCGGACTGGAAATGATGAAGGACAACCGGATCAAGAGCGAGTTCTACTTCCCGAAGCAGGCCCAAAAGTCCAAACCAACTCGTGGGTGAGTGAGCGTCTACAGCGCCAGTATCCGCTTCACTGCGCCTTTCGTAAGCTCGTTGTCGTAAGCGTAGTCCACACCCGGTTCCGTGAAATGGATCATTGGGAAGCGCTCCCGGCACCACGACTTGATGCGCACACGTTGCTCGGTCGAATAGCGCCCGCCGATCAGTACGAGCTTCACACGGTCCTTGTGCTTCAGCAGCAGTTCGTAACCCTCTTCCTCGCTCAATGCTCCGTAAGCGCCGAGGTCGCCGAGGGTGGCCAGGTGTCGCAGCACTTCGTCCCGCCGATGAGGGTTGCCTCCGAAGATCACCATCACCGGTGCAGTAGCCGACCTCGGTTCGATATGGTCGATCAGGTTGTTCATGGGTTCAATCGGTGTTTGGGATCGGCCACATCCCGCTATCAAGGCCAGTGAAAGGAAAAGGAACGTGCGCCACATGTCAAACGCGGACGCCCCGGGCCATGGGGACTTCCACCAGGATGAGCTCACTGTTCTCGTTCGCCCTGATCGCGAAGTCCGACGCGTCGTACACACCGACCGCATCACCGGCGTTCAGCTCGTGGCCTTCTACGATCACCCGACCTTCCGCGCAATGCACATAGACCCCGTTGCCCGGTAGGTTCATGGCATAGCGGAGTTCCTTTCCAGCATCCATCGCGCTCAGGCTAAAGAAGGCTTCCTGACCGATGCGTGCAGTACCACCGCGCTCATCGGGGGTGAGGGCAAGCAGGAAGGTGTTGCGCTTTTGTTCCGGAGAGAAGGTGAAGGTGCCATAGCGCGGCGAAGTGCCGAGCGCTTTCGGGTACACCCAGATCTGGTAACTGTGAAAGGGCACCGTGGGCGACGCGTTAACTTCCGAATGCCGGATGCCGGTTCCCGCGCTCATCGTCTGTACTGAGCCCGCATCCACGCGGTGCTTGCCGCCCGTGCTGTCCTCGTGCACTTGCGCGCCGTGGGTCACGATCGTGCTGATCTCCATGTCACGGTGCGGGTGCATGGGAAAGCCGATGCCACCGTTCACGATGTCGTCCGCAAAACCGCAGAGCTCACCGAAATGGGTCTGGTTAGGCACGAAGGCGTACCACGACTTCTTCCAACCGTCGTCGCGGGGCATGCGTGAAGAGGAGGGGCGATGGACGAACTTCATGATGTGTTCAGGCCTTCACGCGTGCGGCGAGGCGCGGGATCATCAGCGCCCCCACCATGGCAACCAGGTGCATGGGCAGGGTGAGGATCGTGAATGCGGTCGGCGTGGCCGATCCATCGGGCATGGGCTGGTTGAAGGTGCCATACAGGCTGAGCAACGCCAACAGTACGACTCCGACCATGTAGACGGTGCGACCCTTCGCGCCTATCTTCTGAACGAAGAAGAAGACGGTCCCCGCAACGACCAACGGCAGGAAACTGCTCATGGTGACACCGACGGCATGCACGATCTCCGGAACGCTGAAGCCGGAAGCGCTTTCGTAGATGAGTTTCCAGAGGTGGTTCACGACGGCGGTAGCGGCGCCGGCCATCAGGGATCCGAGGAAGGTCTGCTTGAAGGTGAGTGGAGTGTTCATGAGCAAGCGTTGTTTGTATTGTGTTGTGCGTTATGTTGTTGCAACGATTATCAGGGCAAATGAAAAGCTTAGCCTCGGAGCTTATCCAGCAGGTCGCTGAGTTGCTCCGCTTCGGTATCGGTCAGGCGGCCTTTCCACTTGTTCGCCGCACGTTCGACCTCGGCGTTCAAGGCCGCCAGGTCTTTCAGCCCCTTCGCGGTCAGGCGGATCTCCACCTTGCGGCGGTCTTCTCCGGCCACATCGCGATTCACCCAGCCGAGCTTCACAAGGCGGTCGCATAGCCGCGTGATATCCGGCGCCTTGTCCAGCATAACTGCCTTGATGTCACCCGGGCATACGGGCTCGGGGTGCTTGCCCTTTAGGATGCGCAGCACGTTGAAGTGTTGTGGTTCGATGGGGTGCTCCTTGAAGGTGGTCCGCTGCTGGTCGCGAAACCAGTTGGCCGTGAACACCAGGTTCAGCACGGCCTTCTGCAATGGGCTCCGGAACTTCTTCTGGTGGATGGCGTCCTCGATCTTCAGCGGCATGGCGGGACAAATAAACGCAACAATATCCGTTGTAACAAACATTCGCGTTGAAGCCTTGCACTATGACTTGGGTTGGACCTTTATGCTCTTGATCCAAACGTCCCACGCCTCACCAGCATCGGCGATGCGCGCGATCTTCTGCTCGTTGACGGGGTTGATGGTGTCGAAGTAGGTGCCGCTCTTGGGCTTCACCCACTTGCCGCCGATGAAGAGGTCGTATTCGGACTTGAGGGTGAAGTGGTCCTTGCTTTCGGGAGCAGGGGCCAATGGCCACGAGATCTTCTTTGCCATGCGATGAATGCCAGGAGCGATATGCACTGACGTGCGACGAAGATAGCCGGACTACGGCTCTACAGGGGGCTGCTGCACTGCATCGCCGAAGCGATATATGAGCCCGACCAATAGCGCCACTGCGTTCGTCCGGATACTGCCATCGTCGATCACCGGTAGTGCGCCGATGTTATTGAGGCCCTTGTCGTAGCGCAATTCGGTGCTCAGCCACAGATCACCAACGAGGGAAAAGGAAGCACCCACGCTCGCACTGATGCCGAGGTCCCAGCGCTCGAAGTTGGCGGTGAGATCCTCCGAGCCGCCAACGAGCCCCTCACCGCTCCATGTATGACGCGCGCGCATCAAATGGCCTGCGTATGGCCCCACTCCGATGGAGAATCGCGGGCCATTGCCGAAGGAAGCACGAACCATCAACGGAAGAAGAATATAGTCAAGGTCGGTGCGCGATATGCCAGTGAATATGGGGTTGCCATGGATATCGATGAACTTGACGTCGGCGCGGCTGCCTTTTGACTGGTAGCCGACACCGATCCGTAGGCCGAACGTATTGGTAAGATCATACTGAAAAGTGAGACCTGCCGCAGGGCCCAAAAGCTGATCAGAGGCGTCGATCATTTTGTTCCCTCCAAGCCAGCCAAGGCTAGGCCCACCGTGCAGTCCGACTTCGTAACCGGGTGACTGACCCTTCACATTGGTCGTAATGATCAGAAGGATGATCGCCGCCGATCCGAAAGAGGCCCGGCGCAAATGGTGCAGGATCTGGTTCATGACTGTCGATGGTGTCGCATGTATGGCTGCACAGGGCTTCATCCACTTGCCGCCGATGAAGAGGTCGTACTCGGACTTGAGGGTGAAGTGGTCCTTGGATTCGGGGGCTGGGGCGAGGGCCCAGTCGAGGGGCTTCTTGGTCTTGGTGGCCATGCGTTGGTCGCCGTAGCTGAGTTAGCGAAGGCGAAGAGCGAAGATAGAGTGGCGCTATAGGACGAATGACAGACGTAAATTCAGCGCGATGGAATTCCACCCCCCGATCGAAAGCCGAAGCACGGAAGTGCTGTTGGACATCAGTTCGGATGGTGTGAACTGGGTGCCCGAAGCGCGTGCATTGGCGCGTATGGAGCTGGGGCGCCGCGGCGTAACGGATGACCGGATCAAGGAACGCGAGGATGCTCAAGCAAAGGCCATTGTAGCCAGGCACGAACGGCGTGAGCGCAATGCCAAGGAGAACCACACGCTGTTGCAGTTGGCAGGGATCTTCTTGGTCGCCCCATTTCTCATGCTGGGCAAGCTCTTCGCAGGGAAATTGTTCCTGGAGGTGAAACTCGGGTTGACCGCTCTTGATCGCGAGAATTACAAGCGGAAGTACCGGCAGCGGATGACGGTGTTCGTTGTTTGGTTGTTGCTGTTCGTAGCGGCCATATCGACCATCTGAAACGGCAATAGCTTAGCATCGCCATGGGACGCCTCATCATTACCATCCACGATCCGAAGAAGCGGAAGCTGGTCGCTGGTGCATTGCTGCTGGTCACTGGCGTGAAGATCGAGCGGGTTATCGGTAGCTCGCGCAAGACCGCAGATGGGAAGATCACGCGCAAGCTCACAGCCATGGAGAGAACCTTCGTGAAGGAATTGCGGTGGGCGTTGAAAGAGTCGAAGGATCGCAGCCCATGACCATCCGTCCCAACCCACTGGCCCCGGTAACATGGCTGACGACCGCTGAGTCTTCGGAAATGACCCCGCAGGACGACGACTTTGTGGGGCAGACGGATGACCGGTACATGCTGCGCGTGGAGCAGATGGACCGGAATGTCTGGTGGTGGATGGTCTACGACCCCGCAGGTGAGCAGGTCCTTGAGGACATCCACATGATGAGCAGCATGGAGGACGCTTTCGTGATCGCTGAGACTGTGTACTTGGTACATCGCTCAGCGAAAGTTGCAGCGCACTAAGGCCCGGGTCAGTCGATATCGAGGTGGTCTGCGCTTTGGAATAGCGCCGTCACTTTCCGTCCTGTTGGTATTTAGTTCAATGTACCCGTGAAAAAGTATGGGTCGAAGGTGGGACCGATGGGACAACTTGCACCCCGAACAGCCATATCCGGTGTGATGAAGGAATGTTGCGGCGGGGAGACCATAACAAAAGCACACAACGACACGATCGAGCGGCGGCTCTGCTGTGGTGGATAGCCTTGTTCCTGGGCCTTGTGGCCTTGCTTGGTCTGCACAGTATGATGAACCAGTGATATCCTTGGGGTCGAGTTCGTACTTGAGCACTACGAACTCCCCCGCAGTTGGGACCCGGCGGGATGAAATGCCCGCCGGGTTTCCTTTTTGTGGGGCATCGTTACTGAAACAGTCCGCGCATTGGCAATGGCCGTCATGCGGCGCTGGCAAGCCAGCTATACCTTCGGCACCGCACACACCGTGAGAGCGTGGCCATTTCCCGCTTTTATTTGAATGACACCTAATTCAGACCGGGCCGCTTCCGTCCGTCCGAGCCTACCCGATCCCATCCACATGATCCACCACATGGATCGGGATCATGTGACCAAGAACAAGCTGGTCGGTCCGCTCCTGCGATCGGTGAAGCCCGATGCCTTTGAGCAACGCACACTGTTCAGAAAGACCCCGGCCTGAATGGATTCACTGACGCAGATCGTGCTGGGCGCCGCAGTGGGCGAGTTGGTACTTGGCAGGAAGGTGGGCAACAAGGCGATCCTGTGGGGTGCCATCGCCGGCACCATTCCCGATCTGGATGTGCTTTCCAAGCTATTCTTCGATGACCTGCGGGCCAACGAAGTTCATCGCGGTATGACCCACTCGATCCTCTTCAGCCTGGTCCTTGCGCCGGTGTTCGGGCAGTGGATCAAACGGCATCAGCGCTCCTCCCTCGCCGTGTTCGTTGCATTGCTCGCGCTGGTCTTCGTATCCGGGGCTGCCAGCATCGCGGCACAGGTCGCGATCGGTGCCGTGGCCTTGGGTATCATCGCGTTGATCCTCTGGAAGGTGAATGGCAGCGATGCGGCCACCGCGAAGGAATGGAGCTGGTTGTTCTGGTGGGCAATGGTGACGCATCCTTTCCTGGATTGCCACACCACCTGGGGCACCCAACTGTTCTGGCCATTGCCATGGAAGATCGCATACAACAACATCTTCGTGGTGGACCCCTTGTACACAGTGCCCTTCCTGATCTGTGTGGCGGTCGTAATGTTCCTCAAGCGCAGCGATCCGCGTCGCCGTTGGATCAATGGCTTCGGCCTCGTACTGAGTTCGGCCTACATGGTGCTGACCCTGGTGACGAAGACGATCGCGCACAGCAGCATCCGGAAC
This sequence comes from Flavobacteriales bacterium, assembly GCA_041745875.1. Classification (GTDB taxonomy): domain Bacteria; phylum Bacteroidota; class Bacteroidia; order Flavobacteriales_F; family PHOS-HE28; genus PHOS-HE28. Next base: position 12,895 of record JBGTIB010000195.1, read on the forward strand.
TCACTTGTTCGACAAGGCATCACGTACAACGCCATCGCCACCCGCCCGGCCCCGTTCAATACGATCCTGTGGACCGCCAATGTGGATCGCGGGGACCACTACGCGCTGGGCTACCACTCGCTACTCGACACGAAACCGGAAGTGGAACTGGTGTACGTGCCCAGGAACCTTGCGCTCCTGGGCCGCTGGGCGGACCATGACAAGGTGCAGCGGCTCATCCAACTTTCCGAGGCGAACTATGTCATCCAGCTGCGGAACGATACGCTCCTCTTCTGCGACCTGCGCTTCGGGCAGATCGGCGATCCCGCGCCGGACAAACCCTTCGTCTTTTCGTACGCCTTGATCCCCGAGAGCGAAGACCTGCGCGTGGTACAGATCCCTTCCCCCAGACCGGACGGCGAGCAGCTCAGCAGTTGGATGAGTGAGCTCTGGGAACGGATCAAGGGGGAGTGATGGTATGTTGACGAGCTGATCCTTGTTTTCCTGCGATCCACCGAGCTCGCGAAACACAGTCTGCGACCCCTCCAGGGTCTAAAGGCCGTGCACCGTTCAACGCCCTTCGGGCTAATTTCTGTGACCCCTCTGGGGTCCGGATGCGTGTCACTGGGCCTCTGTCAAAATTCCTTTTCACCGTGAATGAACGGGGATGGACGGAAATCGATCAGTTCCTATTCACGTCCATGAACGTCCATTCCCGGTTCGATCTGGTTTTTTGCGTGTAGGGTCCGCCACAGGCCGCGCCTAGTATGCCAGAGGTTTTTGGCCTGCCAGACCCCGGAGGGGTCGCAGCCGACGTCAACTCCGACACTGAAGAACCCTCAATCGACGCTGAAATAGTCCGCGCTCTGGTAGTGCCCGTCAGCCTCCTTCTGCAACTGCATCAGGATGTCGTTGGCCAGGCTGCTGGCGCCGAAGCGGAACCAGTGGTTGTCCAGCCATTCGGGGCCGAGCTCCTCCTTCACCATCATCAGGTAATGCAGCGCCTGCTTGCTGGTGCGGATGCCACCGGCGGGCTTCATGGCGATCATCTCCCCGGTCTTTAAGTAGTGGTCGCGGATGGCGTGGAGCATCACGAGGGTGACCTCCATGGTGGCCGCCGGGCTGATCTTGCCGGTGCTGGTCTTGATGAAGTCGGCACCTGCAGCGATGGCGATGTCGCTGGCCAGGCGCACTTTGTCGTAGGTGCCGAGCTCGCCGGTCTCGAGGATCACCTTCAGGCGCGCATCGCCACAGGCCTCCTTGATGGCTGCGATCTCGTCGAACACGAAGCCGTACTCGCCGCTGTGGAACTTGCCGCGGCTGATCACCATGTCGATCTCATCGGCACCCTCGCTCACCGCGAACTTGGTGTCGGTGATCTTCACGGCTTTCGGAGCCTGGCCACTGGGGAAGGCGGTGGATACCGAAGCGACCTTCACGCCGCTATCGCCGAGTGCTTTTTTGGCCACCTTCACCAATGAAGGATACACGCAGACCGCAGCAACCGTCGGAAGTCCCGGCAGGCTGTCATGCGGGTGCATGGCCTTGAAGCACATCTGCTTCACCTTGCTCGGCGTGTCGGCCCCTTCCAGCGTGGTGAGGTCGATCATGCTGAGGGCGAGCTTCATGCCCTGCACCTTCGTCTCCTTCTTGATGCTGCGCGTCTTGATGCGGGCCACACGCTCCTCGATCCCGACCTGGTCGATGGTGGGGGTGCTGCGGGGGCTGGGGATGACGCGGGGCGGGGTCTTGGTAGCGGTGGGCATGAGGCGAAGATATTCCATGGACTTGGGCAACACCGTAACTTCGCCATGCATGACCGACTGGCGCGACCATATCACCAGTAATCCCGAAGTGATGTTGGGCAAGCCCTGCATCAAGGGCACCCGCATACCGGTGGAGTTGATCGTTCGGAAGATCGCCACGGGAGAAACCGAAGCGGACCTGCTTCGCGGGTATCCGCGCCTGACATTGGATGCGATACAGGCCGCCCTTATGTTCGCAGCTGGTCCGGGGGGTATCAGTGGATCCCACTGATCGGGCTGCCAGGGCAAACGCATCTAAATACTTCGGCCGGCGTGTGATATGAACATATGCATGTGATCCGATCCCCTCGGTTGGTATTGGATCCTATGGTGCCGTGTGTGTGCTTGCGAGCAAAACACACCTATGGCTCAGCAGCACTCT
>JBGTIB010000196.1:0-27011 GCA_041745875.1 Flavobacteriales bacterium
AGCTCATGTCGATGATCAGGTCCTTGTTGATGCGCACCCCATAGCTGAACAACATTTCGTCGATGCCGAGTTCCAGGGGCGTTGCAATGCTGAACTGCTTGGTGCGCAGGCTGTCCAGGTGGGCGTTCATGGCATCCACAAGCCAGAGCACACGCCCGCCGTTCATGATGAACTGGTCGATCACATAGCGGTCGCGCGGTGGGATCACGCTGTCCGGTCCGGCGATGATCAGGGCGTCGTATTTGTTCACACGGTATTTGCCTCCTTCCAGCCTGGTGCTGAGCGCATCGACCTTCTCATCGATGCTCACCCGGCTCACTTCGTACTGTTCCTTCAGTGCGTTGGTGATGTCCATCACCCGCATTTCCTCATGCTCACCATGTCCTTCCAGGAAAGCCACCTTCTGCCGCTTGAGCGATGTGGCCTGGCGGATGGCACTGATGATCTCGTATTCCAGGTTGTTGATGGAGCGGTTCACGATATCCGCATCCGGGGCGCGCAGCTGGGTCTTCAGCAACTGAACGGGTACCGTCTTTTCGCGGTAGGTGACCAGGGCGCCGGGGAATACGATGCGCTCGGTATAGGCACCCTTGCTGCGCAAACGGATGCTGCTGTACGTGAGACCCTGCTGCTGAAGTCCATCGTAGACCTCGAGCCGCGTCTTCTCGTCCGGGCTTTCACTCGGGTCGATGAAGCTGTACTGCAACATGTCCGGTGAATGGACCCGCATCTCATCCAGCAGGTCGCGCGTGGCCTGCGACAAGCGTCTCAGGTCGGCGGGCAACTCACCGGCGAGGTAGACCTTCACATACACCACGTCATCCATGGCGGCCACCACCTCCCGGGTCGCGTCGGTCAACGTATGCCGCTTCTCGTCGGTGAGGTCAGCGCGAACGCGGAAGAACGAACCGATGAACAACACGAGGAGGACGATGCCGACCCCGGTGAGCAGTTCGACCAGGTCGCCGAAGCGGCCGGGTCCGGACCGTTGACGGAGAGCAAGAGGTTTCGCTGCCATCACCATTTGCGACTTAGCAGCGCCGTGCGCGTGAACAACAGGAAGATGGTGATGACACCCAGGAAGTAGAGCACGTCGCGCAGGTCGATGACACCACGGCTCATGCTCACGTAATGGGCTTGTATGCCGATGGACTGGATGGGTCCCTCCAAGGCTCCGAAGGCCTCGAAGCTGGCAATGAGGTCGAAGCCCAGATAGAGGAAGAAGCACAGGAACACGGCGATGAGAAAGGCCACTATCTGACTGTCCGTAAGTGCCGAAGCGAAGATCCCGATCGATGCGAAACAGGAGGCAAGCAGCAAGAGCCCGATGTACGATCCGATGATGCCTCCGGTATCCAGGTTCCCTTTCGGCACCGCGAGTTCATGCAACGTGGCCCAGTAGATCAAGGTGGGGAGCAGGGCGAGCACCATCAATACCACCGAGGCGATGTACTTCGCCGATACCACTTGGAGTTCGGTCAATGGCTTGGTGAGGAGGAACTCGATCGTACCGGTACGCTTCTCTTCACTGAAACTGCGCATGGTGACGGCCGGCACCAGGAAGAGGAACACCCATGGTGCGATCACGAAGAGGGGACCCAGGTCAGCGTATCCGGTATCGAGGATGTTGTCGGGGAACACCCATAGGAACAAGCCGGTAACCAGCAGGAAGACCACCAGAACGATATGGCCGATGAGCGATCCGAGGAAGCCCCGGATCTCTTTGAGGATGAGCGCCAGCATGCAGGAACGGGCGCCAAGATACAAGTGCTCAAGCGGCCAGCGGGTACCGTTCCCCCGATCAACATCCACAGCGCTGGATCGATCCGGTGCGACGCGGTTGCTCGGTGGCCTTGGTCCCTAGAATTCGATGACGGTCTTGCGGGAGCGTACCGGTTTCTTGGGGATCTTCTCCTCGTCGGTCATGCAATAGTTGCCTACGATGAATTGCGCATCCTTGTCACCTGTCTCGGCCACGATCGTCCAGTCGGCACAAGCCCTCACCTTGTTCCCAAGATTGTAGTAGCAGTCGGCGCGGTAGTAGTGTGCTTCCAAGGCATCGGGGCTGTCGGCCTTGATCAAGGCCGTGAAACGCGTGATGGCCTCCTCGTAGCGCTCCAGTTCGAAGAGCAGTACGGCAGCGCTCATGGCGGCGCCGGCGATGTTGGGGTCCAGGGCAAGGGCGGCATCGATATCGGCCAGGCCGTCCTCCTCCTTGTACAATTCGCCCTTCACCACACCACGCAGGAACAAAGCCTCCCCATTGCGGTCGTTCAATGCCACGGCACGTTCCAGATCGCGCAACGCTCCTTCGTTGTTCTGTCCCAGGTAGTGGGCGCAGGCCCTGTTGTAGTATCCGTCGGGGTCTTCAGGCGCCAGTTTGATCGCCTTGCTGGCATCGCGGGTCGCTTCCTTCAGGCGCCCTTCGGTGATGTAGATCGCGGAACGGCTCACGTACAAGCGGGCATCCGTGTCATCGACCCGCTCGGCCTTGGTATAGTCCACCAATGCGCCGTGGTAATTGGCCTGACGCTGTTTGATGTCGCCCCGCAGTTTCAACGCGCCAGGCAACTTGTTGTCCAGGGACACGGCACTGTCGGCATGTGCCAGGGCAAGGTCCAACTCGTTCGCTGTGTATGCCTTGCGCGCTTCCGCAAGGTGGTACAAGCCTTCATTCTGCCCCCAGGCGAACAAGGGCATCATCAGGGCGATGGTGAGGAGGTGTCGGATCATGGGACGAATATCGGGTATCGGGTCCAAGGTTACGGAAGGGCAGGGCCACGGTTTCAATTCGCTAACCCTGTTCCACTGTTTCAAGGCGGCATTGCTGACAATTACCCGGCCACGACCGCCCGCTCCAGGGTCCAAGCCTCTGCGGGTGCGGCGAACAGGCCTTTTACGGTGGGCCACACCGAGGCGAACACTTCAGAATCGCGGTAAGCGTCCAGGTCGGACGGACCATCCCAGTGACTGTAGGTGAAGAAAACACCGGGATCATCCACATCCGCCAGCAATTCCAGGTGCTGGCAACCCGGAAAAGCCCGAATGCGTGGTTTCCAACCCTCGAACAAGGTCCGGAAGGTGGCGACCTCGGCAGGTTTGAAGGTCATTTTGACGATGCGTACGATCATGCGCGATCACTTTCAGTTGGTCGTGCCGCTCCGATCTGGAGTTTTGGTCGCTGCGATCGGTTCCATCGGGTGGTCGGTATCATTTGGCAGGTTCCCCGAATTCCACCCGGATGGGATCGCCTTCACGCACCCCGAAAAGGCTGGCCGCACCACCTCCGGCACCGTTCTCAGCACCCTTGTTGATCGCGATCTCCAGCAACCCATTGGCTCCGAAGAAGGCGACACGTTCGCCGTTGGGCACTTCGCTGTACGTGTTATGCAATTTGGTGATGTCGTCCGCCGTGCGACCATATCCGATGCGAAAGCTCCGGCCCCGGCCCACCTCATTGAACAAGGCCCGCCGCACGTTGGTCACCAGGTTCCCATAGTGATCCACGTACACGACCTTGGCCCTGATGCTCGCAGCATCCACCGCAGGCTGGAACCCGATCAACTCACGGATGGTGACCACCTTGCGACCGATCACATCCGGGGTGCCGCCCCGGGCCAGATGGCAGGCCGCATTCACGAACACGCTCTTCACCGGGAAGGTGATGTGGTCGTTGTCCAACTTCATGGTCAGCTCGAACGCTTCATGCGGTTTTCCATCGAACAACAGGGAGAAGATCCCATTGTCCGCCCCGATGAAAAAGTGCCCATCGTGCCGCACCACGAGGTGGGGGGTCTGTCCGTCCTGTTCCGGGTTCACACCGATGATGTGGATGCTGCCCCGGGGTAGGTCTGGGTATGCGTTGCGCAGCACGAAGGCGGCCTGGCCGATATCGAACGGCTTGATCAGGTGACTGATGTCCACGATGCGCGCCTCGGCATGTTGCTGGAGGATCGCGCCCTTCACCGCGGCCACATAGTGGTCCTTCAGCCCCATATCGGTGGTCAGGGAAATGATGGCCATGGGTCGTGGGGGAGGAGCCTCGCGGCGGATTACCTTCGGCGTCCAAAACTACTGGTGCCCATTGTGCGGTACCGACACCTCTCACCGAACTTTATCCACCGCTTGAGCGAGAAACTCATCACCATCGAAGGCACCGACCCCGTGGAGGTCCTCGGCGCCAATGATTCCAACCTGCGTTTGATCCGCGGCATTTTCCCGAAACTGAGCATCGTGGCCCGTGGCGATACGCTCAAAGTGACGGGTGCCGCCGACGACATCGCCCTTTTCGAGGAACGCTTTGCACAACTGGTGGAGCACGTGGCCCGCTACAATGAGGTGCCGCGCAAGGTGTTGGATGACATCATGGGCGCCGGTGAGCGTGGCGATGCGGCCGACGATGACCAGGTGCTCGTGTATGGGAACGCGGGCTTACGCATTAAAGCCCGCACACCGAACCAGCAGCGCCTGGTGGATGCTGTGGGCAAGGCGGACATGGTGTTCGCCGTCGGCCCTGCCGGTACGGGCAAGACCTACACGGCGGTGGCACTGGCCGTTCGGGAATTGAAGGACCGGAAGGTGCGTCGGATCATCCTGACACGCCCGGCCGTGGAAGCGGGGGAGAACCTGGGCTTCCTTCCTGGGGACCTGCGCGAAAAGCTCGACCCATACCTGCAGCCACTCTACGACGCCTTGAAGGACATGATCCCGGCCGCGCGTCTGATCTCCTATCTGGAGGAAGGCGTGATCCAGATCGCACCCCTGGCGTTCATGCGCGGCCGAACGCTCGACCATGCGTTCGTCATCTTGGACGAAGCACAGAACGCCACGCTGCCGCAGCTGAAAATGTTCCTCACACGCATGGGGCGTAATGCCAAGTTCGTCATCACCGGAGATGTCACCCAGGTCGATCTACCCGAGCGCCAACCCAGCGGTCTGATGCCAGTGGTGACCCTCTTGCGCGATGTGGAGGGGATCACCGTGGTGGAATTGGACGAGAAGGATATCATTCGCCACGAACTCGTCACCCGTGTACTCGGCGCCTTCAAGACGATAGAGAACCGCGATAAGCAGCCACCCGCGCCATGATCCCGACCAGTACCGGTACGTTGGTGCGTTCCGAACTTCGTCATCCGTTGATCAAGGATGTTTACAGGGGCAAAGTGCGCGATGTGTACAGCCTTTCCGACGGACGGGTCATCCTGGTGGCCAGCGACCGGATCAGCGCATTCGACGTGGTGCTTCCGCGGGGAATACCGCACAAGGGTCAGGTGTTGAGCCAACTCAGCTGGCACATGCTGAACGCGACCGCCCATGTGGCGGCGAACTGGGCCACGGCACTGCTCGATCCCAACGCGATCATTGGTGTGGCCTGCGAAACCGTGCGGGTGGAAATGGTGGTGCGCGGCTACCTGGCGGGCCATGCCTGGCGCACCTACCGGAACGGGGGGCGCGATCTGTGCGGTGCGATCCTGCCCGACGGCATGCGTGAGAGCGACCGATTCCCGGAACCGATCATCACGCCCAGTACCAAGGCCGAAGTGGGTCACGACGAGGACATCAGTCCGGCCGAGATCCTGGAACGTGGCCTTTGTACCCCCGAGGAATGGACCTACATGCGGCACCACGCGCTGACGCTCTTCGCTGAAGGCACACGCATAGCGGCCCGACAAGGGTTGTTGTTGGTGGATACCAAGTACGAGTTCGGGCGCGCCCCGGATGGCCGTATCCTGCTTATCGACGAGATCCATACCCCCGACAGTTCACGGTACTTCCATGCCGAGGGCTACCCTGAGCGGCAAGCTTCGGGCGAACGTCAGAAGCAATTGAGCAAGGAGTTCGTGCGCGAATGGCTCATCGCCGGTGGGTTCATGGGCAAGGACGGGCAGGTGGTGCCGGAGATGGATGACCAATTCGTGCAGAGTGTCACCGACCGATACGTGGAACTTTACGAGCGCATCACAGGTTTTCCTTTTCTGCCAGCGCCCGGGGAAGAGATCAATGCCCGGATCCAAAGGGCGGTGGACGAACACCTCGGCTGATCACCGGCCCCGGGGAACGGATTCGAAGCCCAGGTCCGACGCGGCACCCTGCACCAGGACATGGCGGAACAGTTCGTGATCGTCCCTGCGTTTGTGGAAGAAGAACGTGCCGCGCGTAGTATCCAGTTCGGTGGCTCCGGCATCCCTGAACACGCTCGCCTCTTGTGCATCTCCGGTGGCGGTCAGGAATGCATCCAGCCCGGCACGTCTCGCCAGTGAAAGGACGGTGGTGAGCATTTGTGCGAATTCCGCGATGCTCTTGGTACGATGCGCGATCAGCCGCCCCACGTTCAAGCCGCGCACCGGTCCAGCGCTGATGAGCATGGCATTGCTCAAGGAACCATCGCTGTGCGAGGTATGGACCAGGAGGTGCTTCGGTCCCAAGGGGTGAAAGAAGCGCCAACGCAGCGTCTCCACGGTCCAGAACAGCTTCACGTCGGCATCGGCGCCGTTCAGCAGCGCGGCCAGTTGCTGCAACAGCGCGTGATCCGGGTCGCTGCTGGTCGCGTAGGGTGCCACACCTTGTTGATCGAGCAGCGCATGAGGCGAAGGCATTCCCTTGTTGATGCGATGCAGCCCGTAGCGAAAGGGTGCCCTGATGGGCGAGAGGATCTTGCGGAACCAATGCCCGCCGTCCAGTTCCTGGTATTTCAAACTACGGAACAAGGGCGCACTGTTCGGGTTCGATCCATTGATGAATGCATGGGCGATGTCGCTGGTACACCGCAACACCAGGCGTAACCCCAGGCCGCCCTGGCGGTGATCCGGGTCAACGGCAAAGTCCACGATGGCCGGGATCGAATGCTTTTCACCCTGTACTTCCCAGGTCATGAAGACGCGGTTGATGAAACCCACCACCTGTTGGGCATCGTCCACGGCGACCACCATGGAGGCCAGACCGTTCGGGCAGTTCGGGTTCTCCTGATAGAGCCATTGATGGAACGAGCCGGATGCCTGGTGGCTGTTAGGTCCGTATTCGCGTTGGGCGAATTCGCGGATCGCCGGCAGCAGTGCCTCGGTCGCAGGTACGATGACGATCTTGGCTTTCCTGTTCAAGGGCCGACGGTGAAATGGGTCACAGATAAGGAGGTGATCCGCCGGTCACCATCACCTTTTGTCCGGTGGTGAATCCGGCACGTGAGGAGGCGAGAAAGACGATGGCATCAGCGACCTCCGCCGGTCGGGCCAGGCGTTTCATCGGGCTTTGCGCCTTCACCTTTCCCAGCGCCACCTGGTTGAAGCCGCGGGTGAAGTCGGTCTCCACCATGCTGGGCACGACCATGTTCACCAGGATGTTCCGATCGGCGAATTCCACCGCCAGGGAACGGGTCAATCCGTTCAGCGCCGATTTCGCCAACACATACTTGGTTTGAAGTGAAGGCGGTGTTTCCACAGCAAAGGTGGAGACGTTGATGATGCGCCCTCCACCATGTTTGATGAACTCCGGGATCACGGCCTGTGAGACATGGAAAGCTCCCTTCACGATGACATCGAGATCCTCCTGCACCTTGTTCCACGTGGTTTCAAGGAACGGAATGGCGAAGAAGTTGCTCGCGGCGTTGTTCACCAGAATGTCGATGGTGCCGAACGCGGAAATCGCTGTTTTCACCATTGCGTGCACCTGTTCTTCGGATGTCACATCGGCCCGGATAGCGATGGCCTGTCCTCCGTGCTCCACGATCTCGGCCACGATGTCTTCGGCTTCCTGTTGCGAAGCGCGATAGTTGAGGACCACCCTGGCACCGTGGATGGCGAACATCTTCGCCGTGGTCGCACCCAGCCCGCGGCTCGCGCCTGTGATCAACACCACCTTGTTCCGAAGGCCCGGATCACCATGTTCTTTTGCTAGTTCCTTCATCGAGGGTGGTTCGAAGGGGGACTTGGCCACCAGGACGGCGATCGTGCCGGTGGCGACCACATCGGATCCAATGTGAAAGGCGAACTCCTGCTTGATCGTATTGGTCGTTGCCGATCGGAAGGTCACCGTGGAGCGAAGGGTTCCTTGCGAAGTGCTCCCCATTGTGCCCGTGCTGATGTCCAAAGCGAATTCCTGGAAGGTCGCTGTTCGGCCGGGCATGATCATACCCACCAGGGTGGAGAGCAGGGATAGCATGGCGAAGGGAGCGGGGTCCGTCCCATCAAGCGATCCTGCTTCGGATCCGATCCGCAGCAATTCCAAGTGCGACCGGATCTGTTCCGCCCCCCATACAAAGCCAAGTTCCGATCGGTGGCCGGTGTCGATCGCCTCCGGATAGTGCTCCTGTTCGGTCAGCGTAGGAGCTACCAATGGAGCTGCATGATCGGCCGCCCTCGTTGCGATCTGTTGTTCTTCCAACGCGAACTGCAGACTGCCTCTGGTGAGCACCGCGTCGCTCGCGGCATTCGTCACGCTGAACAGGATCTTCTCGTTGCCCGCAAGGTCCACCTCCTTGGTGCCGGCTATCCGGACGGTCTCGTTCGGAAAGATCGGTTTGATGAACTGACCTTCGATCCGTGTGATGCGTACCTGTTTTCCGGGGAAGATCGTGGACAGTACGGCGGGCAGGAATTGCAGGGGCAACATGCCATGCACCACCGTGGAGTTGTACATGGATCGCTGGCCGAAGGCGGCATCCGTATGCAGGGAACTACGGTCGCCGGAGTGTGCGACGAAGGCATTGATCAACGGTTCGTCGATGGTGACGGTAATGCCGTGTGTGTATGAAGGTTCCATTGGACGTTCGGGGGATCACTTCACGACAAGCTCCAGTGTTTCGGGGCAGGCATACGGCTTATCCACCGACCAGGTGAACGTGTGTTCATCCTCAGAGATGCTGAACCCCGACTTCAACAGGAAGCTGAGACAGGGCTTGTTCTTCGGTGTGGGAATGTAATGCGCTTGGAGGATCTCCTTGTTCGCCTTGGCGGCGATCGTATGCGCCACGTGCAGCAAGGTCTCCTCCACCTTGCGACCCATCACACGGCAGCTCAGGATCAGGTCGCTGATCAAGGCCTTGTTGGTTGGGGATAGGTCGATGCCCAGGACGCCGGTCAATCCTGCATCGCCGAAACGGTCGCTTACCCGGAATGACCACAGCTGATAGTGGGGCCCGGCCATCCATTCGCGCAATTCCTTCTCTCCAGGTCGCCTGGTCGTCAGGTTGAACTGGTTGGTCTTGCCGAAGAGTTGATGAACGCGTTGGAAGTCGGCATCGTCCACGGGTGCTGCCGTGACGATCGTACCCAGTGACCTCAGCCAGGCCTCCACCTCGCCGAAGGACTGCTTCGAGCTTTCGCGGCCCACCTCTTCCTGGTACATCCGCGTACGTGCACGGTCCTCTTCGCTGATGGCATCGAGGTTGAAGACCGGCAGGCTCCTCAGCTTTTCATCGTAGAGCAGTTTGTTGGCCGGCCAGTCCGGTACGAGCACTTCAGGCAGGAACTCCTTGACCCGAGAGCGTTCCACCGGGTTGTCGTCGATGAACAGGACCGACTGCAGCCCCAGGTTCAACCCGCGGACCATGTCGGCAATGTTGCTCGCTTTGTCGTTCCAATCGATCCGCATAGCCACGAAATCGTCCTTGCGCAGGATCATCTCCGGATGCTTGTCGATCGCTTCGAGTGCGGTACCCTCCTCGTTCTTGCTGGCGATGGCCAGCAGGATGCCACGTTCCTTGAGCGCTTTGAGGCTTCGCTGGAAGTCCGCGAAACTCTCACCGATGGCGTCGTGCCCACCCAGGCGGAGCGCCTGCCAGCCATCGTCGCCCACCACACCCCCCCACAGCGTGTCATCGAGGTCCAGAACGATGAGCTTGATGGAACGACCGGCGGCATGTCCGGCATATGCGGCAAGGTCCTTCGCTGCTGCTACGAAAACCTCATTGGAGAACGGGGTCTTGGTCAGGTACCACATGCGTTTCGACCATGCGTTGGAACCCGCGTTGTGCAGCCAGCGTGCACTGTTCATCAGGTGAACATTTCCAACCTTGCCCAGTTGCTCCGAAAGTCTGGCGTTCATCCGCAGCACCAGCCCGTGCACACCTTCATCGGGGTGCATTTCCCTGGGACCGTAGGTCTCGTTCGGGTCGATCTGCCACAGTGGTACATGGACGGTCCGCAGCCTGGTCGCGGCTGTGGCGATGACCGCTGCGAATCGGTCCACATCGGCCATGATCCGGGACACATCGGGGTGCGCATAAGCCCTGGCGTTCCTGAGGTCCGGAGCCACCTTGTCCGGCTGGGTCCAAACGAATGCGGACCCGTCATCGGCCGCCAACTCCAGAAGAACGGGGATCACATTGTCGAGGGGCGCCACACGCACATCGAACAGATCCCCGGCGTGGCTCTGAAGGATGTTGGAAAAGTTGGTCAGGTTGAGGTCGGATACCAGGACCAGTCCGGTTCGTTCCGCGCTCATGGCTCAGGCTCCGATGCGTTCGGCGATGTGTTCCGCGAAGGAACGGACGGTCACACTACGTTCCTCGAAGAGATCCGTAAGGTCCTGGTCCGAAAGAGAGAGCGATGTGTTGTACTCCTGCTCGAAGGCTTCCTCCATGGCCACGATGAAGTTGGCGAGACCCAGGGAATCCAAGGCACCGCCGTCGCCCATGATCGTGCTTTCAGGACCGTAATTGAAGCGCTCGGCCGCGGGTAGGTAGGTATTCATCCGTTCCAACACGGAAAGGGTCAAGCGTTCAACTTCAACGGGTGTAGGGCGCTCCATGCAGCTTCCGGTTCGATGCTCAAGTGTTCCATGCAGCGATCCCGGGACCGGGGATAGGGTGGTGGTCCATCGGTTCTCGCAACGGCCGTGAAGGTAACAAGTCGGGTTCCTTGCTGGCTCGGGAGCTGGGTCAGCGATGTTCGGATAGGGTACCTCCGCCACCTGAAAGCAGGCGTCTATTGTTTCGGAAGAACGTAGCCCGCCTCGATGGGGTAGTGATCACTGATGCTGATATCCGTATGGGTGCGGAAGTACGTGATGTCAAGGCGCGGGTCGTAGAATTGATTGTCGATCCGGATGAACCAGGGGAAATGGTGGTAGGTGAATCCGAAGCCATGGCCGCGTTTTTCGAAGGCGTTGTGGTAGTGCGACTTGAGGCGTTGGTAGGTGATGGAGTGCGGCAATGCATTGAGGTCGGCGCAGATAATGACAGGGTGGGGGCTGTCCGATAGGATCTTTGTGACCCGATCGAGTTGTCCCTGGCGCATCCGGTACCCCCACTTCAGCCTGTAATAGATCTTGCGCAAGTTCAAGCGGATGTTCCGGAACGTGGAATGCCGGTCCAAGGTCTGCCAACGGATGCTCATGGATTTAAGCTGCATGTTCAGTACCCTGATGGTATCGCCGCCGATGACGAAGTCGTTCCAACTGCCACTGGGTGTGCGCTTATCACCCACATCGATGCGGCCCTTGGCCACCGCCGGGTGTTTGGAGAAGGTGATGGTACCGATCAAACCGTCGTACTTCTTGTCGTACATGGGATTGATGTAGAAGTATTTGTATCCACCGAGGTGGAGGATCGAATCCGCAGTGAGCTCGTTGTCCTCGCGGATGGCGTGGAAGAACTCCTGGATGCAAAGGATGTCGGGCGCCGGGTTGTTCCGCAGGTGGTCGTAGAACGGGTCGTAGAGGTCGGGGTCGCTCTCCAGGGTGGTGGGCCGGTAGGGGTTGAACAGGGCGGCGTTGAAGCTCATGACCGTGAGGTCCGCCTTTTGAGGGGAACCACCCAGATCGATCCGGACGGTTTCCCCCAGGGGTTTCAGACCCACTATAAGGGCACATAAGGAGGCCATCCAATGCAACCAATGTGGTCTGAGGAACAGCAGGCACAGGAGCACAACGACCAGGGTGCCCAGGGCTACAGGCATCAGGAACGCGAGCAGCTCCAAATACCATGAACCGGTTTGAAGATGCGAGACCGCCAGGAAATACACACCCAGCGATACCGGTATCAGTACGAAGAGGATCCAGCGGAACAACCGGGACCATGGAGGTTGATCACTGAAGGCGGTCAAGGCGCCTAAAGGTATCCATGAGTTGTGGAACCTTTGAACTGGCAAGCCAATGCCGCGTAATTATTTCCGGATGTCAGTCTTCTATGCCGAGGCGAAACTCCAGCACGGCACGCAGGTCGTTCAGGATGGCACCCTTGTAGGTATCGCGTTCGATCGCGGTGGCTTCGCGCACCCGTGCCAAAGCGCGCCGGGTGTCCTTCTCGGGCCAGATCTCCTGGTTCTCGATCACCGTGAGGCACTCGAAGCATTCGGCGGCGTCACCTTCGATGGCGAGATCGATGAAGACATCCAGATGGTCGCGTACATCGAGGCCCGCGTTCCAAAAGGTGGCCAGCACATTGCGACGCACATCCAACAGGGTGGGCTCTTGCAGCGCGGCCAACAGCTCGGGTACGGCGTCCTTCACCTTCACTTGATAAAGCAGGGTGGTGATCCGCTGCTGCACCTTGGGGTCGCTATTGCGCGCCAATGCATCCAACAACGGCCTGATGGCACGTGCATCGCCCTGCTCCTCGATGCGCGTCAGCGCCGTAAGCACTTCAGCATCATCCGCGCTCAGGAGCGCCGCGAAGGCCAGGTCCATCCGCTGTTTCTTCGGTGTGTTCGCCATGTGGTCCGCCACTGGTTCGATCGCAAATGCCAGGGTGCGAATTTAACGGTAGGGAACGGTTCACTCTTTCACCACAGTGGTCGTTCTCCGCTCTCCATTGGGGTGCAGCAGCATCAACTGGTAAGTCCCGATGGCCAGAGCGCTGATATCCAGCTCTACGCGTTGACCGTTCACCGGCGTGTGTCGCACCAGTCTGCCAGCTTGGTCCAGCAGGTGAAGCATACGACCCTCGGTAGGGCCGTTCACCATCACGGAGATCAGGCCGTCGGTAGGGTTGGGGAACACGGTGAAGCCGGGATCCGTGATCTTTGAAAGACCGGTTGTGCCCAGGAAGAATGGATCGGATACGATGCTGCACGGTCCGCTCCCCACCACCACGGTCCAGGTGCCTGGCGCAGGGTTCTCCACGAAAGGTTGCGTGGCACCGACCATTTCAACACCGTCCAGGTACCACTGGTAGGTCTGGCCCGGGGCCACCAACAGCGAATCGCCGTTGAAGGAGATGGTGGCATCCGGAGTGGGAAGCACGGTAATGGTGAACGTGGTGCTGTCCACCTGTCCGGTCAGCTGGTCCGTGGCGGTCACGGTGTAGGTTGTGGTCTGGTCCGGTGACAACTGGGCCGTTTGTTGGTCGCCACCGGTGGGCCACCAGTGGAAGACCACATCATCGGAACCTCCATTGCGCAAGACGGTGCGGTTCGCCATGTCGCCAGCACAGATGGTCGTGTCGGTGATCGTCGAAAGTGACAGGTTCTTCTTCAGGATGGTGAAGCTGTCACCGATCGTTCCATTGCTCAACAGGTAGTGACCATCGAGGCGGTTCCGGTAGATGTCCATGTAGAACGAACCATATACGCCGGGACCGTTGGAATTTGTGACCATGACCGGGTGGTCCATGGTGCCATCGGTATTGCCACTGCCGCTGTTGCCACACACCACATAGACGGTGCCGTCGGGTGTGGTGGTCAGGTCATCCTTGATGTAGGCATTGCCAGCATCGAAATTGCCACCGTCCCCATCCTTCAACATTGTGGCCGGGTCCCATGAACCGGAGCTGCCGTAGTGCCCGTGTATCAAGTGGCTGCGCTCGAACACATGGCTGTGCCCACATACCACCAGGTCGATGTCGTACTGCTCCAGCAATGGCAGCACCCGCTCACGCATGGCCTTCATCACCAGTTCAAAGAAATCGTCGGAATCATGTGAACCCTTGCTATAGGGCGGCTGGTGGAAGTAGGCGACCGTCCACAGCTTGTCGTTCTGGTCCAGGTCCTGCTCGATCCAGGCCTTCATCTGGTTGATACCATCGGAGGTATTGAGGAAGTCGTATACCTCCGAGTTCAAGGAGAGGAAGTGCGTGTTGCCATGGTCGAAGGAGTAGTACACCTCCAATTGCGAAGGGAAACCACCTGCTTCGGCCTGCTCGGGTACATCCACGATGTCGAAGTATGGTCCTTCGTGGTTCTCCAGGGGAATGTTGGAGTAGGGTATGCCGAACAAGGTGCTTTCACTCCACACTTCATTGTAATCGTGGTTGCCGGGGCTGGGGTAGAAGGGTAGCCAGCTGAACACATCGCTGAAACCGGTAAGGCCGAAGACCTTGCTCTGGTATTCGTTGTCGGTGCCATCATCGTATGCGTTGTCGCCCAACCAGATCCATACATCCGTGTCCTCACCGCCAGGGTGGTCCAGGTAGGACTGTTTCACCGCGATCTGGCCTGCATTGCCCTTGCCGAAATCACCGATGGCCCACACGCGAACGGGCTGTTCCTCACCTGGTAGCGGATGTGTGCGGAAACGGTGTTGCAGATCGCCACCGGCAAGCACGTTCCCTCCATCCCCGACCGCATAGTAGTAGGTGGTGTAGGGCTCCATCCCGGTGATGATCACCGTATGGTCCCGCACGCTGTTCTGCAACGTTGAATGGAGTGTGAGCGAATCCGGATGGCTACCGTACCAAAGGGAGGTGGCGGTCAGAAGGTCGGTACGCCACATGACGATGATGCTCTCGTCGGTAGGTGTTTGCAGATAAGGTCCGCGTACAACGCTTTGGGCATAGGTCGTGCTGGCGGTGAGCAACAGGAATGCGAGGAGTTGGACGAAGCGCATGTGGTGGTGTTTCTGCCACCAAAACACGGTTCCGCTTCTTATCCGATCATGCCCCATGCATCAACGTTCGGTCAATGCCAGGTTGTGCGCAGGTCAAGCGGCCATTACCGCCAGGGCGTGGTCAGTGCCGCACCACCACCAATCGTTGTGCGGCCGTTACTGCACCTTTTTGTTCCAATACCAAGTGGTAGATCCCGGCAGGCAGATCCGCGGTTTCAACCTTGAAGCTGCCCTGGCGACCTGCAAATGGGATCTCGCGTACCACGGAACCCATCGCATCGTGGATGATCAAGGTTCCGGGCGTTCCATCCGTTCGGGACCAACTGGCCCAGGTGTATTCCAAGGCCGGGTTGGGTTGTAGTTGCAATCCGGGGGAAGGTATGTCCTGATCCACAACGCCTGCGCTTCCGTCCTCGGTGATCGTCACATGCAGATCATCGAAGTAGTATCCATCCCGGTTGCTCCAATTGTCGGAGATCAACCTGAAACGAAGACGTATCTCCTGTCCGAGGAACGCTCCCAAGTCGATGTGCTCCTGCACCCAGTTCAACTGCCGACCATCATAGACGGGCTCGCCTTCATCCTGGTAAACGCTACCGGCCTTGGTGTACAGACCACAAAGGGGGGTCCATACGATGCCATTGTCCGAGGCCATCACCTGCACGAAGTCGTAACCCGCTTCAATGTCCCATCGGGTCATGAAGTTGAGTTGTGCGGAAGTGGCATTGCCCAGGTCGATCGGATCGTTGAGGGTGATGGTATGGTTCGCGTTGTTGGGGTAGTTCCCGTTGGGGGAATCGGTGATGGAGGACGGCGGTGAGAACCACGTGGTGCTGCTCACACCCCACGAACTGCTCTGCCAATTGCTGAGCGAGCTGCCGTCATCGGCGAAGGACACCAGCGCATTGCCGAACACCTTGGAAATGGTGTCGTGGTGGACGTAGTTGCCATTGTCTACGGCCAGTATATATCTGAACGTGCTCCCTTCCGGGAGGTCCGGTACGAGCACGAGTGAAATGCTGTCGACACGTTCCTCCAACAGGTCCAACCCACTGAACAGGATCGGATCGCTGGCGGCGATGACATTCTCCAAGGGTATCAACGAAACCGCCAGGTCGCCGGCTTCCTGTCCCAGACGCATCAACGCGAAGGGCATGAATGGTTCAGGAACCGCCACCACGGATGGAGCACGGTCGCTGGCCCATCCGAAGTTCCCCGCCAAGTGGGCGGTGTACAGGTTCTGGGCCATGCTCACCTTACAGATGTCGATGATCCGATCGCTCTCCGGCCAGAACCCATCGGTGGCTTCGCCGGCCTCGGGTGTCATGGCGAAGATCTTCGGCTTGGTGCCTTGTTCCCCATACATCCAATCGTCGCTCCCTCCGTTCACCACATAGTTCACGGTCTGGTCCGCTGTGCCGTACTGGTAATTGTTCTCCCGTGTCAGGAGCTGTCCATAGTTGACGAATACGGCTGAATCGGGAGTGTAGTAGCTGGGCTGGAAACCCCATGGATAGATCAGCAGGTTGCCGTAGGTGTGGGTATTGAGCGTGAGCCGGAAATCGCGCGCTTCGCAGAGATCGCGGATCGCCTGCGTTTCGGGTTCGGAAAAGGGAGCGGTGCCCCTGTACACTTCGGAATTCCCGTCGGAGGAGGAACCGGAATCGTCGACACCCCAGCCAAACCCGTAATTGCGGTTCAGGTCCACCCCCATGGTGCCGTCGCCATTGTCCCTCCGGTTCTTCCGCCACATGCCACCGCCATCGGGGGCAATGGCCTCGTTGTACACGTAGCCATCAGGATTGATGCAGGGAACGAAGTAGAGTTCCAAATGGTCCAGCAGGTAGGTGGCTTCGGGGTCGGTGCCGTAGTTCTCCAACAGGTGCCACATGAAGTAGATGAGCTGCGACAGGGAGGCCGGTTCGCGTGCGTGATGCAACGCATTGTAGAGTACCTCCGGTTTTCCCTGCTCAACGTTCGGGGCATTGGACATGCGCACAACATGGATGGGCCGTTGCTCCAGGCTCATACCAATAGGCTCCTTGGCTGTGATGAGGCCGGGATACTGGGCATGCATGGCATCCAGTTCGTCCAGCATCTCCTGCCACGTCAGGAAGCCACCCATGGACCCCAGCTGGAAATTGGCAGGGACGTCATATTCCGCAACGGGCCCACACACTTCGTTTCGCTGACCACCATTGCGAGGTCCTGTGGCGATCGCGTTCCGCTGGGCGTAATAAGCGCCGACATCGTCGATCAGGATCTCATGTTGCACACCGTGTTCCTGTAAGATCCCGATCTCGCGGTACGACAGGTCCGTGACGATATGATGGCCCGTCCTCACCTCACCATGGTCGACAGCAAGCCCCAAACGTGCCAGATGGTCCGGTCCTCCGTCAAGGTCTTGCGTGAACACCCTCACGCGTGCGTGTGTGTCTGAGGTCTGTGCTATCACCGAGGGGGAAAGCACCAGGACGAGGAACGTGGGAAGAAGGGCGTAGCGTAGGGTCATGAACAGGTCCTGCAAGTTAACTCCTCCATGCGCGATCGCCCGATGAAAACGAGAACGGACCCGCTTGGGGTCCGTTCTCGCTCGCTCTATTGCGCTGGCTAGAACATCACATAGGTCCGGCGACTGGGTTTGCGCTTGAACTTGTATGAAACTTCGAAGCTGATGAAACTGAACGAATCCAACAACCCGGGGTTGCCCCGCGGACTGGTGCGAATGCTTTCGGTACCATCGCTACCCCAACCAGTGGGATCTGAAATGTAACGTGCGAGTTCCTGGCGCACAGGGTCGTTCGGGTAGGCGGATTGGATCTCGTCCCAAGTGGCATAGCGGTCGCTCACGTTATCGACCATGTCGTTGGTCACCATGTAGTAGGTGAACTCGGCGCCCACACTCAGCTGCTTGGTGAGCATGTAGCGGATGCCGAAACCCATTGGAATGGCCACGTGCCAGGGGGAAGGACGTTTACCCTGGGTGAATTCCCCGCTACGGTTACCGCTTTCAGCCACCCAGGAATACAGGTCGGTCTCGTAGGTGCCATCCCGCTCGATGATATTGGCATCGGTGGATCCACGCGGCGCATCGCGCACGGTTCCATCCCCCCACCAGTAGTAGCGATTGGCCAGATCGACATCACCCTGGAACAGATCGGCCTTGGGTCGTCCATGGTACACACCGAGGCCGATGTGGAAGAACATGAAGAATCGCTGCTGGAACAGCGGCTGGTAGGGTTCCCGATAAGCGTTCAGCACCAGATGTCCTGAGGCGCCCACCATATCGGTCCGGAAACTCAGTCCCCGTCGATAGTTCCTGTGTTCGCGTACGGACATTCCCGATATCATCGACGTTTCGTCATACCCCAAACGGAACCAACTGAGACGTGCCTCGGTGGTCAGTGAGCGTGTCACATAGCGCTTGCGGTTGTTGATGAAATCACGGAAAGTGATCTGCATGCCCGGGCGGATGCTGTTCCACTGGACGGACCCATCATAATTGCCAAGGTCCCCATGGTAAAAGGTGGTGCCCGAGGAGAAACCTATCTCCATATTCCGCTGACCATGGGAAACGGCAGCGATCAGCAGAACACAGGAAAGTAGGAGTGTGCGCATGTCTTGGACCTTGGATAATGCATGCAAGATATACACATAAGACGCGGATCGCCCGAACGGTTGCCTCTTCAACTCCGTTCCCCGAAGATCGCCGTGCCGATCCGCACCATGGTGCTGCCCGCTTCCAGGGAGATATCAACATCGCTGCTCATTCCCATGCTGAACTCCCGGAATATGTCGGCATTGACGATCCCTTCCTCGATCAGGGTGCGCTGGAACCGGGCCAGACCGTCGAATTCAGCCTTCACAAGATGGTGGTCATCGGATAGACTGGCCATACCCATCAGGCCGATCGGTCTGAGGTGTTTCCAACGCTCCGTGGTCCATGTGCGCAGCAGGTCGCCCAGATCTTCCTCGCTCATGCCATACTTGGTCTCTTCGCGCGCAATGCGGAGCTGGATCAGCACGTCCAGGGTCCTTTCCGCAGCTGCGGCACGCTTCTCCAGTTCGTCAAGCAGGTCCGCACTATCCACTGTATGGATCAGGTGAACGAAGGGAACCACATACTTCACTTTGTTGCGCTGGAGGTGACCTATGAAGTGCCATCGGATATCCGGCGGTAGGAGCGGATGCTTATCGCGGAGTTCCTGGGGGTAGTTCTCGCCGAAATCCCGCTGCCCCAGGTCGTAAAGTGCCTTGATCTCGCCCACCGTGCGGGTCTTGCTCACTGCGATCAACCGGACATGGGCAGGCAGGGCGGTCCTTACACGGTGGTAGCGCTCAGCCAGCTTGGTGGTATCGATGGGATGTTCCTGCCGCCAGGTGTTCATTCCTGCAAGGGGTACACGATGAGGCCACTGCGCAGCTTGGGTTCGATCCAGGTGCTTTTGGGTGGCATGGTGCCACTGGTATCCGCCACGGCTTTCAGGGCATCGAACCCGATGGGATGGAGGTGAAAGCCAACGGCGGCCTGGCATGAGTCGACCAACCGGTCCAGCTCAGTTGTCCCATGTGTTCCTGGCACGAACCGGACCCCGGGATCGGTGCGTAGGTCGGTGATCCCCAGCAGTGGACCGAGGATCAGGGAACTGAGTTGTGCAGCATCAAGCCTGTCGGTTACAGCGATTTCGGAGCCTGGAGCGGGCAAATGCAAGCCATGCCAACCCGAAGCGGTGCGAACGGCCACGGTACCGGGTGCTGCTGCAGCTGCGCGTTGTGGTGTCAGGGTACCCACGCGGGCCAGTGCTTCAAGAAAAGTGGACTCTGCCATACCGTTCAAGGAGAGGATGGCGCGATCGAAATTGTGGATGAACAGCTGGCGGTGCGGCACAATGAAGGCCAGGCACCACGCTGCTGCATCCTCCTCCGTGGCCCCGATCGATCCCGCCAGGCGTGCGCTGGAGGCCAGCCTGTGATGCCCATCGGCGATATACAGATCAGGCATGTTCCGGAAGGCTTTTAGAAGCGCTTCCTGCAAACGCGCGTCGGAAATGACCCACAGACGGTGCCGCACCCTGTCGGTCGTGGAGAAGTCGTATTCCGAACGCGTATTGAGCAAGGGGTCCAGCAAGGCATCCCATGCATAGCCTTCGGGTGTGCATAACAACACCGGTTCCGCATTGATCCCCGTGGTGCCCAGGTATTCGGCAAAGACACTTTCCCTGGCCGTGAGCGTCTGCTCATGCATCTTGATGCGACCGTCTCTGTATTCCTGCACGCTCACCGCCGCGATGATCCCGCGTGAAATGTTGCCACGGACATGCTGTTCGTACATGAAGAAACAGGGGACCTCATCGCGGATCATCACCCCGTCGGTGACGAAGCGATCGAATTCTGTCCGCACGGCCTTGAAGCGCTCCTGACGCGTACAGTGCTCCGCGAGGCCGCGTGGATGGATGACGTGCAGAAAGGAGTACGGGTTCCCGCCCAACTTCTCGGCGAGTTGTTCCGGGGCATAGGAGACATAGCTGCGTGAACCCACCAGATGGGCCTTGTCGGGCACGGGACGCCAGGCGCGGAACGGGCGCAGGGAGATCATCAGCTCACCTGCACGGAAGCACGCCAGGACACGATGCGATCCACCAATTCCTGACCTACCCGGTCCTGAGCTTCAGATGTGGCGGCACCGATATGGGGGCTGAGGGAAAGTCCGGCATGGGCCAGCACATCGGCACGTGGCTCAGGTTCCCCTACGAACACGTCCAACGCGGCGCCACCAACGAGGCCGCTGTCCAACGCCTTCAGCAGGGCATCCTCATCGATACTGCCTCCCCGTGCCGTGTTCACGATCACGACACCCGGTTTCACCTGTGCAAGCTCATCCGCACCCAGCACCGGCTGGCCGTCCTTCTGGGCTGGAACATGCATCGAGATGGCATCGGCCTCGGCGAGCAGTTCCGGCATGCTCACCATCTTGACCGGGACGCGTATCGCGTGTCCGCCTATCTCCATATCGATGGCTTCCGCCGTGGCGTGGTTGTCCACGTAGATCACGCGCATTCCCACGCCCATCGCGTAGCGCGCCGTCCATTGGCCGATCCGTCCGAACCCGACCACGCCCAGCGTTTTCCCCCGGAGTTCCCGTCCTTTCTCGTACTCCTTTTTCAGGGTCTTGAAGCTTCCCCGGCCTTCGGTGGGCACACGGCGGTTGGCCTTGTGCAGGTTGCGCATCAGCCCGAAAAGGTGCGCCATGACCAGCTCGGCCACACTGATGCTCGATGCTGATGGGGTATTGATCACCTCGATCCCTTTGCCGCGCGCATGCACCACATCGATGTTGTCCATGCCCACACCACCGCGGCCGATCACACGCAGACCCGGACAGGTATCGATCAGTTCCTTGCGCACCTTGGTGGCACTGCGCACCAACAATACTTCGACGCGTTCCCGGTCGATGTAGGTGGCAAGCTGGTCCTGCGGGACATGCTCGCTGGTCACTGTGAATCCTTCCGCTGCCAGGGAAGCCTTGGCATTCTCGGCAATACCGTCGTTGGCGTGTACGCGCATGGTCCTATCCGTTCTGTTGTGCAAATTCATTCATCACATCCACAAGTACCTGCACGCTTTCGATGGGAAGCGCATTGTACATGCTGGCACGGTAGCCACCCACACTGCGGTGGCCGCGCAGACCGTTGATGCCAGCCCCTTTCCACAGGGTGTCGAATGCGGCTTCCTGGTCCTTGTTCTTCAATACGAACGTGGCGTTCATTTCGGAGCGGTCCTCCACGGCCGTGGTGCCTTCGAACATCGGAAGCGTATCGATGGTGTCGTACAGCAACTTGGCCTTGGCGGCATTGCGACGGGCAGCCTCGGCCACTCCACCCAAGCCTTTCAACCATTCCAAAGTGAGCATGCTCACATACACGGCGTAAACAGGAGGTGTGTTGTACATGCTCTCCTTGGCGCCATGGTTCTTCAGGTCCATCATGGGACTGAGCTTGCGTCCCGTGTGACCCAATGCCCCGGGGTCGAACAGGTATACGGTCGTACCGGCAGGCCCCATGTTCTTTTGTGCCCCGGCGTAGATCAGTGCGAAGTCGGCCACGTTCACCGGTCGGCTGAAGATGTCGCTGCTCATGTCGCACAACATCGGGACCTGTACCATGGGGAAGGTCTTGTACTGCGTACCGAAAATGGTGTTGTTGCTCGTGCAGTGGAAGTAGTCGGCATCGTTGGGCACGGCGTAGCCCTTGGGAATGTAGTTGAAGTTCTTGTCCTCACTGCTGGCCACCACCAGGGTCTCGCCCGCCAGTTTCGCCTCCTTGATGGCCCGTGTGGCCCATTCACCGGTATTGGCATAGGCCGATCGGCCGCCGTCCTTCAAGTAATTGTGTGGGATCATGTGGAAGCCCATGCTGGCGCCCCCACCCAGGAACACCACTTCGTAATGCCCGGGTGCGCCCAGCAGCTCCTTCACAAGGCTTCTTGCCTTGTCCATCACATCGATGATGGGCTGGCTGCGGTGGCTCATTTCCAGGATCGACAGGCCACTGCCATTGAAGTCGAGCACGGCCTGGGCGGCCTGTTCGAACACCTCGGGTGGCAGGATGCAGGGGCCTGCACTGTAGTTGTGGACCTTGGGTTGGGTCAGGGTGCTCATGCTACGGGAACATAAAGGTTGGGGCCGCAAAGGTAACGGCCTGCTGCGAGCCGGTCCCGCCCGCATGCATCGATCACCAACGTACAGGTGTTAGGGCCGGGGCGGAGCGGGCGGTGCATTGAACGGTTTGCCCGAGCGGCGTATGTCGCGCGCATCGATGTCCCGCTCATACCGCCACTCACCCTTGTCCCAGGCATAGGCATCATAGCTCAGGTCGGGACCGTAATACGCCCATTGGCCTTTCATGTCCGCACGTACCGGTGAGAGGTGGTCGAGCACGATGCGCGCCTGTTCCTTTTCGAACCACAGGCCCATGGATGCCTGGAAGGAGTAGCCGTAGACCTTTCGATGGGCTTTGAGTTTGCCTGTGCCGAACAAGGGGGCGCCAAAGCGTGGCTGGTTCCCCTTGAAGTGCAGCACCTCGATCACCTTTCGGGTCTCCACCTTGCTATGGCCCTTCCAGCCCAACAGGGTGTAATAGGTCTTGGCCCCGCGCTTCACGGGGATCACATCATAGTACAAGGCGCCATACCAACGATCGGGACCTAGTTCGGGTACCTCTGGCGAAGGGATGCTGCTTGACATGTCCCTTAACTCCTTGAGGGTCTGTTGTTTGCCACTTCTGGATAGGAGCATACCTTCATACAGGTGACTGCCATCCTCCCGGGCCACGTTCCAGGTGAAGAGGCGGAAGGTTCCATCCGGGGCATCCACCCGGCTTAGGGGTACGCTATCGAATGAAATGTCGAAGGCGTCGTCCCGGTCGAGCAATGATCGCAGTTCCTGCTTGATCCGCTCATTCAGCCCACCCTTGGCCGCATCGTCGGTGGCCTTGGACATGGCCTCCAAGTGCTCGACCAGATCCGTGGTGGTGGCGCCCTGTCCCCACATTAAAGCAGGGCTTATGAGCAGCAACACCAGGAGGATCCTTGTTCTGAACATACCAGGAAGGAACGCGCCAGGGAGCGACAAATTACCCGGATGGGGGCGTGGGAGTAGCGGATGTGCTCGGCTCACAGGTGCATGAACTCCTTCTTGGCCAGCAGCTGTTCCTTGGTCTCGCGGTGGTCAGGGTCGTCCACGCAGCAATCCACCGGACACACGGCGGCGCACTGGGGTTCATCGTGGAAGCCGGTACATTCGGTGCACTTGTCCGGAACGATGTAGTACACGTCCATGGCCACGGGTTGCTCGGCACTGTCGGCATCATAGGTATTGCCAGTGGGCATGGTCTGTGGGCCATGCAGGGAAGTGCCATCCGACAACCGCCATTCCACGCCGCCTTCATAGATGGCGTTGTTGGGACATTCGGGTTCGCATGCACCACAGTTGATGCACTCGTCGGTAATGATGATCGCCATGGCCGGAGGTCTACTTTTGTGCGCGGATACAGGCGTGCGGTTCACGCGCTGTCCTGAAAGGCCGCAAAGATATACCGATGACCGAGGAGGCGAAGGGGACGATGGGTTCGGCCACAATGAACAGAGCTTCGCGCGTGTCCGCTTTGATCCAACTGGGGCGGATCATGGAGGCCATTGGTGCAGGTCTATCCTGGCCGGGGCATTCGATCGGCCTGGCACAGGAGGAGTATGATGCACTGGATGGCTTGGTACAGCATGCCCATCGCGCGAACGGTTGGGCCACCGAGGAGAACGTACGGCATGCGTTCCGCGCATGGGGTCAAAGCCTGGAACCCGCTTCGTTGAAAGGTTGGTTGGAGGCTTATCCGGAACTGGATGGGCCGCGCGCCAAGGTCCGGACCGTGGGTTTGATCCTGGCCGGCAATGTCCCCTTGGTAGGCCTGCATGATGTGTTATGCACCTGGCTGAGTGGTCACCGGGCGCGGGTGAAATGTTCATCGCAGGAACCCGATCTGATCCCAGCCCTGGTCGGCGTGCTTGATCATCTGGCACCCGGTACGGCCGCTGATATCCTCTTCAGCACCCAGAAACTGGGATCCGTGGAAGCGGTGATCGCCACCGGCAGCAACAATACCACGCGGTACTTCGAGCACTACTTCGGGCATCTGCCGCGCATCGTGCGCAAGAGCAGGGTGAGCGTGGCCGTGCTGGACGGTACGGAGAGCGATGAAGAACTTGCCGGACTGGGGGAGGATGCGCTCCGCTATTTCGGACTGGGTTGCCGCAACGTATCCCAAGTCCATGTCCCACAGGACTTCGACCTGGATCGACTGTTCGGGGCCTTCTTTCCGTGGAAGGACATCATTCACCACAACAAGTACTGCAACAACTACGACTATACCCGCGCCCTCTGGTTGTTGGATCAGGTGCCCTTCCTGGAGAATGGTTTCCTGCTGCTCCGCGAGGCCGAAGCACTACCCAGCGCAGTGGCCACCCTGCATTACCAGCGCTATCAGGACATCAGCGCGGTGAAGCGTTCACTGATTGACAACACAGACGGTATCCAGTGTATCGTGGGGCACGGCCATGTTCCATTCGGACAGGCGCAACAGCCCGAATTGCAGGATTACGCGGATGGTGTGGATACCCTCAACTTCCTGCTGGACCTGGCGTGATCTAAGGGCACCACTCGAAACAGCCGAGGTCATAACCACCAGGCTGGCCCAAGTGGCCAGCATCGCAATTCCGGTTGTTCCCCACCAGATCCTGAATGCCTCCCGCAGTGCTGGTCCCTTTGTTCCGGGCGAAGGCGCCTTCCACCAGACGGAAGTCGCGTTCAGCGGTACTCACGAACCCCGGGTTCTGGTTGCGGTATACCCGCTCGGGTGTCGGGAACCAATTCGGGTTGTCATTGAAGTAGGAGGCTGGCGATTCGGTCTTGACCATGAACCAGTCGAACCGGACATCGGGGGTAAGCGCACTATTGAACTCGAGCTGGAATTCCTCCAGATTGCTCCCGTGCACGATACCATTGAGGAATTCGCTGTTGACGATCTCCTTGGCTTCGATCGCCCCCGTCAGCGCATTCTGGTAGGTGTTGGTCATGATGAAGGCCGGGGTCTGGCGTACACCGTAGTTCCAGTAATTGGCGATGGTGCTGTGGTTGAAGTAGTACTCGCCACCGCCGGTCAGGGCCACACTGTGTTGGCCACAGTCGCCGACCAACAGATTGTTGCTGGTGATGCGGTAATTCCGACTGAGGATCCCTGCCGCACTGCAGTTGCGGATGCTCACATTGTTCAGGATGAGCTTGGCCGCGCTTGTGGGGGCATCGGGGACCAGCGGCCAGGTCTCGGCCTGGATCCCCACCAAGGCGTTTTTGATGCGCACATGTTCGAAGTGATTGTCCGCTCCGGAAGGCCCCTCGTTGATCCAGATCCTGTCCCATTGGCCGGGTAGCTCGTCGTAGAACGGTTCAAGGCGGTCACTCTGAAAGGTGATTGGCTCATTGAGCGTACCGACAGCAGTGATCTGGCCATTGCGGAATACCCAGAGCCCGCCTCCGCCATGCACATGGATGCGTGTGCCTGCCTCAATGATCAAGCGGTTGCCACAGGGCACACCCTCCCCATTGAAGCCATCCACCACCGCATAGCCATAGATCACATGTGGCTTGTCATTGACCCATGTCACGGTTTCACCGCAGACCTGTTCCCCGTTCTCGTCAAGCCCTCCCACGATGTAGCTGAAAGGGGGGAAGCCTTGTAGGAATTGGTCGGGGTAGTGAAAGTGCGCATCCTGCCCCCAAGCCAGCAGCAGCACCGTTTGTTCGTTGCCATTGGTATTGAACAGGATATGGTCCTCCAGGATGAAGGGGGTGTTCACGCCACCAGGCCCCAGGGTGGCCTCCACAAAGACGAAGACACTGTCGCCTGCCAGGATCTCCACATCCTGGAAGCTGATGCCGGAGGAACCGTCCACATTAATGCGGTACGGCGAGGGGCTGCCACCTTGCAGGGCGATATCCACCCGCACCGCGCGGTTGGCCAGGTTCCGCGCCACGAAACGCTTGGTGACGGAGCCCACCGTGGTGAAGATGGTGTCGAAGAGCACCGTATCCTGGCTGAAGCTCAGGCTTGCATTGGGGTCGTCGGAGAACAGCCGGTCGCGGCGGCAACCTGCCAGCAGCAGGGCCACCATGGCCAATAGGAGAGAGGTACGTACGATGCTCAAGGCCTGCAAAGATGACCGTTCAGGCACATCATACGCGCTTCGGGGCCGATCATTGTACAGGGAGGCCCGCTTGCCGATACGCAAAAGCATTCTACATTTGCACCCCCGTCGGCAAGGCGGTCCAATGTACAAGGCAATGAAAAAGGATATCCACCCCGGCAATTACCGCTTCGTCATTTTCAAGGACATGTCCAACGACTACATGTTCCTGGGCAAGAGTTGCACGAACACCAAGGACACCGTTCAGTGGGAGGACGGCAACGAATACCCGCTGGTGAAGCTTGATATCAGCCACACCTCGCACCCATTCTACACCGGCAAGATGATGCTGGTGGACACCGCTGGCCGCGTGGACAAGTTCAAGAAGCGTTTCGCCAAGCACCAGGAGAAGAAGTCAGGCCCCACGGTCGAGTCCGCTCCAACAGGAGAGTCCGGGGCAACAGAAGCCTGACCTCCTTTTCTTCACAGCGTTCCATTATAGTCCCTGCACCACCGGTGCGGGG
>JBGTIB010000197.1:0-4709 GCA_041745875.1 Flavobacteriales bacterium
TAAAGAGCAAGGAGAAGCATGAGGTGATCTCTGCGGATCAGCATGTTCATTGAACTGCTTAGGGTCCCCACAAACTCTCATGCTCCTTCCTTACAGGTGCTTGCCCCTTGGTTCACGGTGCGAACATATGAGGGTCCCCTCGTCCCTCGGGAGACCACTGCGGAAGTCTACTTGTGCGACAGCACTGGCCCGGTGCGCACCATCGGAAGAACGCGATGCTTGCGTGTAACCCGGAGGTAGGTCCACCACATGTTCGGGATATCCATACCCGCTCGCTACCTGCGCGCGATCGGCCGATATACGCTGGTGCACAGCAGGGCCGGGCCATGTCAGGACCTGGCACAACCTTGGGTCTGCATGGCGCTACACGGAACCCAACGACCATGCGCACGATCACCTCCCTTTGCCTCACCTTGCTATTCACGGGTAGCATGCTGAGCGCCAATGCCCAGCAACCCACAGCCAACAAGGATGCCTACCACGTGATGTGGACGAGCAAGAAGGGCGAGGCCAAGTGCAAGGACAAGAACGCCAAGGAGAAGGCCGAGAAATGCGCTACGAAGTTGCGCACCAAGGAAGCCACCAACGTGCAGGTGATGGCCGGTCATTGCGCCATGTAAGTGTAGCGTTGTCGGCCGGTCCTGTGCGTGTTGTCCTTTCCCGCTGAAGGGAACAAGACCTCCGCACGGCATCTGTATGGTATGTCTTTTCATTGAACTTGAACAACACGATGCACATGGGTACTTGGATCAGCGATACCATCAGCACCGGGGCAGTGGCCACGGCGAGCACCACGACAGCGCTGGCCGTGCTGGGCCAGTTGGAGAACGGCGACCCCGTGTCGACCATCAACGCGGTGAGCCACATGCTGTGGGGCGATGAAGCGGCGGAGACCGATGCGCTGGACGTGGAACACACCCTGGCTGGCATCGGGCTGAACGCAGCGGCCGTGACCAGTTGGGCGGGTGTGCACGAGCTCTTCATGCCGCGGGAAGGCGGCCCCTCGGTGTCGCGTGCCTTGCTGGCCGGTGCGGCAACGGCGGCAGCGGCCTACATCACGGACTACCACGTGGTACCCGAGCGGCTCACGCCGGGTTTCGAGAAGCGGCTTTCGAGACCGGCCCTGCTGGGCGTCTTCGCCACGCTCGCCCTGTCGCTGGCCGCAGCCAGTTTGTACCGCGGGCGCTGAAGGAGGTCGATCATTCTCACGGAGGCACGGAGGCACTGAGAATGCGCGCCTGGCTTCATAACTCCTCCGTGTCTCCGCGTCTCCGTGTGAGCACCGTTCCATTCTATTGAACACACACGTTCACCCGGAGCCACGGAGGCACAGAGAAATGCGCCAGGGTCCCTTCAGGCCTCAGGACGTCCGACCGCTCAATACAGGACCATGGGCAGTTCGTGCTGCCGGCTCCCATCCTGAGCACTGTTCTCGAACAAGATCAAGGTCAGTGTGGAATTGGGTCGTTCCTTCCGCACGTGGATGGTGAACTTGAATTTCCCCCACTCGGGCGCCCCGGCATCGGTCATTTCATGACCTCCCATCAACTCATCATGGCCATCTTCAACAACCCAGCTGAAGCTTGCCTCGAAGATCCGTCCCATGCCCTGGACCTGGAATTCGTCCTCGCCGATCCGTTCGACGGTGACCTCCTTGAAGTGTTTGTTGGCGAATACCGCATCGGCCGGATGCACAGGCAGTGTATCTGTTCCATGGGTTTGATCACCATCCACTTGCTCCGTTCCGATATCCATCGGACCCGTTCCGGGAGCGCTTCCTGGATCGCGTTCGCCCACGTTACAGGACGCCAGGGCAGTGGCAAACAGGAGAAGGTTCCACTTCATGTTCGTGGGGGCTTGGTCGGTGGACCATAAAGGTAGAAGTACGACCGGCCCACAGGACGTCACCCCGATACGCGGTAGGTGAGCATTGCGACTGGTGTAGAGGATCCGGGACGATCATGGTCATGCGTTGCCCCACGTACACCGGTCCTGTGATCGGTCTCCAAGGCATGGGGCGCTCGGGGTGAGGCTGGACCTTCGTTTGTCACTCCCGCTGAAACAACGAGCCATGGCCAAGCCAACAGACAAGGACCGGAACGATCGATCGAACGCACCTGCAACGAAAGGTAGCAGTGCACCGGACAGCAACGATAGGAACGCCGATGGGAATGAGCAGGACAGCTACGACCCCGTAGGAATGGCGGGCAGGAAGGCGGGAAGTGTGAAGAACATCGAGGAGCAGCTCGACGCGGAAGGAGGGAAGGGGAGCAAGTAGCCGAAAGGAAAGGCCTGAACGCTGCGCTGTCCCGATCCACGTACTTCGCGGTGAAGAGGATGCATCATTCATGATGTGGGCATGTCGCGAATTTGTTCTCCGGGACGGTCGACCATGCTTCTTTCGGCACGCCATCTGATAGCGCTGTCTGCATCGCACGAACCCCCATGCATACCCCGAAAGCACTTACCATCGCCATGGTCCTGATCGCAGGCGTAACCGCAAGCTTCCTGCTGACC
Source organism: Flavobacteriales bacterium (assembly GCA_041745875.1). GTDB lineage: Bacteria > Bacteroidota > Bacteroidia > Flavobacteriales_F > PHOS-HE28 > PHOS-HE28. The sequence continues at coordinate 2,518 of JBGTIB010000197.1, forward strand.
CCATCCATGACCCGAACATCGCTTCCTGAACTGACGACCGATCCGCAGGAAGCGGAAGATCCGTTCGCGGACATGATCGAAGAGGGTGACGGACTGTTGGCGCAGCTGAAGGCACAAGCTGCTGCGATGGAGCGGCTGCGCCCGCAAGCATAGAACCGGTGAGTTGAGCACCGACCCTGACGGTGCGGCATGAGCAGCTATGCGCCCTTATGGAACGCAAAGCCCCGGTGCATCCCACCGGGGCTTCATGCATGAATGGTTGCGTATCGGCTGGATTATGGCCTTACGTTCTCGGTGTTCGGGAGGTTCATTTGGTTCATGTCACCCGCGTTGTTATCGCGCGTGGCGAACCAGATGATCAGTCCCAGGATGATGACCCCGGCCACTACCATCAGGATGGTGCGTTGCTGCGGCTTGTCCTCCGTGTTTCGGATCGTGGCTGCTGTGCCGCCGGCCGTGGTGCGGGCCTGGTCGGTACAACCTGCTGCGGTGTTGGTATGTGTGGTTGCCATGATGCGTGGGATCAGCGATCGTTCTTCTTGGCCGAACTTCCACGTCCTGAGGATGATCCACCGCTCCGTGCACCGTCCTTCGATGTGTTACCGTTGCTCTTCGAGCCGCTACCGCTCTTTCCCTGGTTCGTGGACTTCGATCCCTCCTTGCCAGTGTTTCCTTTCGTTGCCATGTGGTTGGGTTGTTCAGGTGTTTCATGAGGTGGGTCAAACCATGGTCCGTTCCGGCCATTGACCTCAAAACGGTCGAACGTCGTTCGGGATATGTGAGATGCGAACCTCAGAAGCCCCGGACATGTGGACCGCGGTGCCCACACGGCTGCCCCGGAAGGCGATAGCCCAAGTTGATGGTGCATCCGGAATGACCGGTATCAGCCCGATGCACGACGATCATCAGTGAAGAAGCACGCGCTTTGCAGGGTATTCGTAACAACGCATCATGACATCAGCATTCTTGACACCCATGTCGAACACGAAGAGGACCCCCCCCATTGATATACTGCTCGTGGAAGACAGTGCTGGCGAAGTGGAGTTGATGCGCGAGGCCTTGCGCGAGATCAAGTCCGAAGCGATCCTGCATGTGGTGCCTGACGGTCCTACGGCGTTGCGTTTCCTTTCCAAGGAGGCCCCCTACACGGAAGCCTCCGAACCAGAGCTGATCCTCCTCGACCTGAACCTTCCGGGCATGAGCGGCATCCAGGTATTGCAGTGGATAAAAGGTGATCCGCGTTTCAAGAGCATCCCCGTGGTGATGCTGACGACCTCCGGTGCGGACAAGGATGTGGTGGAAGCCTATGCGGAACATGTGAACTGCTATATCACCAAGCCGTTGTCATACGACTCCTTCATGGAGGTCATTCGCAAGATCGAGGACTTCTGGATACACACGGCACGGCTTCCGGTGTAGGATCAGGCAGGGCTCCATTCCTCCGGGCCATTGTGTTCGTCGGTGCGCTTAATTGTTCCGTGGCCACCGTCGTGGATGGAGCGGCGATCTTCAATGCGGTTGATGACGTGTTGAGCGCGCCTGGCCTGGTCCAGGCAAGGATGGATCATGATCGGCTCAGCGCACCGTTCCCATACTCCGGTACCAACCCCTTCATCGCCGCGAGCACCGCTGCGCGATCATCGCCCTCCGCCTTCTCCAGCAATTCCTCCACGGCAGGTAGCACCTGTAGTGGGTCCACCGCCTGCACCTTGCCGATGAGGATGCGCGGATGGTGCGTGGGCAATGTGTTCTCGCTATTGGCGAGCAGTTCCTCGTAGAGTTTTTCACCGGGGCGAAGGCCGGTGTAGGCGATGGCGATGTCGGTGCCGGGTTCCAGGCCGCTGAGGCGGATCATCTTCTCGGCGAGCTCGGCGATGCGCACCGCCTCGCCCATGTCGAATACGTAGATCTCGCCCCCGCGACCCATCGTGGCGGCCTCCAGCACCAGGCGGCAGGCCTCGGGGATGGTCATGAAATACCGGATCACTTCGGGGTGGGTGACGGTGACCGGTCCACCGGCGGCGATCTGCCGGCGGAAGAGCGGGATCACCGAGCCGCTCGAGCCGAGCACATTGCCGAAGCGCGTGGTGATGAAGGCGGTGCGCTGTGCGTCGGGCAGACTGTTCACGAGCATCTCGGCGATGCGCTTGCTGGCCCCCATGGCGCTGGTGGGGTTCACGGCCTTGTCGGTG
>JBGTIB010000198.1:0-5718 GCA_041745875.1 Flavobacteriales bacterium
TTGAAGGCGAACGGCAGGTTGAGACCGATACGGAGGTCCTGGGTCTGGTCCTGAAGTTTGCGCCACTGCAGGGAGATACCTTCCCCTCTTTTCAGTGCATTTCGAAGACGGAGGTCGAGATCCCCGGTGATGGTGATCTTGCCGTCCAGCGGGTTCGGCTGCAGGCCAAGAATGCCATTGATGGAACTGGCCTTTTTGGCATCCAGGAACAGGTAGAGTTTGGTGCTCTCCTCGGTGAACTGGACATACGGCCGTTGTTTCTGAGTTACGAAGGGAAGTTCACGGATGCGCTGCTCCACGGCCGCCACCAATGCTTCGTTGTAGAGGTCGCCGGGGCGGATGCCGATGGAGGTTTGCAGATACCGCATGTTCGTGGTGGCAGTGCCCCGTACCAGTACACTATCAAAACGCACGGTGCGACCCAGGTCCAACATAACGGTCGCCTTCAGGCCCTCTTCCTCGTGCACCAGGCTGTCGAGCCATACGCGGGCAAAGGGGTGCCCATTGTTCTCACTTCGGCGCAGCAGATCTTCCAGAAGTGATGCGACCTGCCGCGGTGCCACGGGCCGTCCCGGATAGAGCTTCTCCCGGAAACGTGCTTCACTGGCGATCTCCGTGGCGATCCCTGCACCCGATAAACGTGCCCAACGGTATTGCCTTCCAACAGCCAGATCACAGGTGGTGGTGTTCCCCACGGATATGCATGTATCCACACTGGCTTCCAGGAACCCCTGTCTGTTGAGAAAGGCAAGCTGCTCACTGATCAATCCCGGTATCAGTTCAGGCGTGTTCACATCAATGGGTCGCAGCCATTTATCGGGTATCTCCCGGTCATGGGTGAACACGACACGTTGCTTCACGCTTTGGCCGGTGGCCCTGCCGACGACCAGGATCAATACGGGAACCAGCCAGATCAGTCTCGTGCAACTCATGGCAGGGACCAAAGGATCGGTTGCCGCCCTTGTGCCAGCAGGAGTTCATTGGCCATGCTGAAATGCCCGCATCCGATGAATCCCCGGTGTGCTGAGAGCGGGGAAGGGTGGGGTGCTTTCAGGATATAATGTTTGTCAGCGTCGATCAATACCTCCTTGGCTTGTGCCGAACGACCCCACAACAGGAAGATAGTACCTTTATGGTGGGCCGAGAGCCGTTGTATGGCCGCATCGGTGAAGCGCTCCCACCCATGCCCCTGATGTGATCCGGCTTGACCGTCGCGAACAGTAAGGGTGGAGTTCAACAACAGGACTCCCTGTTGAGCCCAGGTTGACAGGTCGCCATGTTCTGGTGCAGGGAAGCCCAAGTCACGCGTCAGCTCAAGGAAAATGTTCCTCAAGGAGGGTGGGGGAGGGATACCTTTCGGCACTGAGAAGCACAGTCCGTGCGCCTGTCCGGGTCCGTGATAGGGATCCTGTCCCAGTATGACGACCTTTACCTGTTCGAAACCAGTATGCTGGAATGCCGCAAAGATGTCCTTCCCTTTGGGATACACTGTATGGCGGTCCCGTTCCTCCAGGAGGAAGCGTTTCAAGGCGGAGAAATAGGCTGCGGTGAATTCCCCGGCCAGTTGTTCGTGCCAGCCCGGTCCAATATCCGGCTGCTCCTTTACGTTGGTATGATCGGTCAGTGGTCCCATCGGGTTGCGCTAAGATCGACAAACACAATGTTGAAACATTTTGAGGAGGTTGACGTTCCGAGGGCTAACTTTGGGGTGCATGTCACTTCCAAGGGACACCGGAAGACGACCAAACGACGAACGATGAAAAAGGTGCTTTTGATATTTGCCGCAGTGATGGTCTCAAGTGTGATCTTGAGCGCATGTGGTGCTTCCAAGGCATGCCCCGCATACGGCAAAGTGGCCAAGCCCCCGGTTGAAAGGGCTGTTTGACCCTACCGTATCAAAGGCATGATCCGTCCGGTATAGCCGGACGTAATGCAACGGCCCGCGATGATCGCGGGCTTTGCGCGTTCATGGGTCATCATTGTTATCCTGATCCGCGCAATACCATGCCGGTTACGGACGTGTTCCGCACACCAGAAAGTGAGCCATAACGTTGGAGCTTCGTAGCTTTGTTCGTGCCCTTGTACGCCATGCGCATTCTTTCCTCCATCATGTTCCTGTTGGTTGTTCTTGGTACGACCCAAGCCCAGCAGACGATCTATGACGAGACCCGGGTGCTGTACCGGAAGGAGATGTCCGGCGGGCTTATGATCCATGGCGACGGTTGGGGGCTCAATTTTTTCCATGGGAAGTACCGCACAGCGAAGGTCCGTCGCATTCTTGGAATAGAGGTGGTCGGAATGAAGCATCCGAAGGAGATCAAGAGCTTCAATCCATATTACGACGATTCCAGGGGGTATTTCTATGGTAAGGCCAATTCGTTCCTGATCATTCGCCCCACGTTCGGAGGCAAGCACCAGATCACGGACAAGATCAGGAACACCGGGGTGGAGTTGAACACGGTGTGGGCCATCGGGCCCTCACTGGGCTTGACCAAACCAGTTTACCTGCAGATCGGAAAACCGGACAACTTCCCTTATGATGCCATCGTGGTCGAACGATACGACCCGAATCTCCATGGGGTACAGAACATCTATGGTCGCGCCACCTGGTTCAGGGGTGTGAATGAATTGAGGATCTACCCCGGGGTGCACGGGCGCTTCGGGCTCAATTTCGAATATTCCGGGCAGGCCTCGGGGATCAAGGCGTTGGAGGTGGGTGTCAGCCTGGATGCCTATCCGTTGCCTGTTCCGATCATGGCCGAGATCGAGGACATGAACAACAAACAGTTCTTTCTTCAATTCTATCTGGCATTCCAGTTCGGAAAGAAATTCATTCAATGAGCGAGAGCGTGGTGGTGGGAGCGGAACAGGAGCGGGTACGGAAACCGGCCTGGTTGCGCGTGAAGCTCCCCACAGGTGAGAATTTCCGCAAAGTGGCGGGTATCGTTGGGGAGCATAAGCTCCACACGATCTGTCAAAGTGGTAATTGCCCGAACATGGGCGAGTGTTGGGGAGCGGGCACCGCGACGTTCATGATCCTTGGCAATATCTGTACGCGCAGCTGCGGTTTCTGTTCGGTGGCCACCGGACGCCCGGAAGCGGTGGATCCATTCGAGCCGGCCCGTGTGGCAAGGAGCGTGGAATTGATGGGGGTGAAGCATTGTGTCATCACAAGTGTGGATCGCGATGATCTCAAGGATGGTGGTAGTGACATATGGGCAAGGACGATCCGTGCCATCCGACGCCGGTGCCCGACCACCACCATGGAAACGCTTATACCCGATTTCCAAGGGAAATGGGAGAACCTGGCAGTAGTGACCGAAGCAGCACCCGAGATCCTGAGCCACAACCTTGAGACCGTTCGACGCCTGACCAGGCAGGTGCGTATCCAGGCCAAGTATGACCGCAGTCTGGAGGTGCTGCTGCGCGCCAAACGTGCCGGCCTTCGCACCAAGAGCGGAGTGATGCTTGGGCTGGGCGAGACCGAAAAGGAAGTGATCGAGACCATGGACGACCTGCTGAGCGTGGGCGTCGACATTCTCACCCTGGGCCAGTACCTGCAACCCACCAAAGCCCACTTGGCCGTGGCTGAATTCGTTCACCCCAATACCTTCGCCAAATACAAGACCATCGGCCTGGAGAAAGGCTTTCGATATGTGGAAAGCGGCCCACTGGTGCGCAGCAGTTACCACGCCGAGAAGCACATGTTCTGATCGCCTGGTAGCTGGTCGTATTCCGGTCAGCGACCAGTATGCAGTGAACAAGGGACAACGGATCACGAATTACGAGAATAGACCATGCGTATCGCAATCAACGGCTTCGGCCGCATAGGACGTGTTACCGCTCGCATCCTGCTCCAACGCACGGGCATTGAGCTGGTGGCCGTGAACGATCTGACGGACAACCGGACCTTGGCCCACCTCTTCAAGTACGATTCGGTACATGGCGTATTCCCTGGTGCGGTCTCCTTCGATGAGGAGAACCTGATGCTGGGCGATCGTACCGTGAAGGCCTATGCCAAGCGGGACCCCTCGGAGTTGCCTTGGAAGGAGTTGGGCATCGACATCGTGATCGAGTGTACCGGCCTGTTCCGCGACCGGGCTTCGGCCTCAGCGCACGTGAAGGCAGGTGCCCGCAAGGTCATCATCAGCGCGCCCGCCAAGGACAAGGACATCAAAAGCGTGGTACTGGGGGTCAACGAGCATATTCTCGATGGCAGAGAGGACATCATCAGCAACGCCAGCTGCACCACCAACTGTGCGGCACCCATGGTGCAGGTGATCAATGAATTGTGCGGAATAGAAAGCGGTTACATCACTACCGTTCACAGCTATACCGGTGATCAGCGATTGCATGATGCACCACACAGCGATCTGCGCCGTGCCCGTGCTGCGGCCATCTCAATGGTGCCCACCACCACGGGTGCCGCCAAGGCGATCACGCGCATCTTCCCGGACCTGGACGGACGATTGGGGGGGTGTGGGATCCGCGTTCCCGTACCCGATGGCTCGCTCACCGACATCACCTGTCACGTACGGAACGTGAAGGACACTGCGGCGATCAACGCCCGCTTCAAGGAACTATGCGATGGAAAGTGGAAGGGCATCGTGCGTTACACCGAGGATCCCATCGTGAGCGTGGATGTCGTGGGCGATCCCCACAGTTGCGTGGTGGATGGGCTGCTCACGAGCGTTGTCGGGAATAGTGTGAAGGTGATGGGATGGTACGACAATGAATATGGGTACAGCAGCCGCCTGGTGGATCTGGTGGCCTTGCTGGGGAAGAGCTGATCGTTGCCCGGTGATCGATCAGGGCAACGCGATCTCCTGGTCATAGCTGAACAGCCGGCCCGCCTGCAATGCGGACGTCGGAGCTCAAAGGCCCATCGCTCATCCGCTTCATCAACCTTAGCTCCGTACCGTCGAAGGTGGCATACGTGAAGCGTGTGATCCAATCGCCAAGATTGATATACCGCGCGCCTGGTCCGACTTCCATGTCGATGGGCAGGTGCCGGTGCCCGAAGATCATGTAGTCGTAGTGTTGTTCGCGCAGTACTTCCCTGCAATGCTGTACGAGCCACTCCCTGTCGTCGCCCAGCCATTTCTCGTCCATTGCATAGTTCTTCTTGCGGCTGCGACCGCTGAGGAAGTCACCCAGCCACAGACCGAAATTGGGGTGCAGCCGGGCGAAGAGCCACTGGCACACCGGGTTGCGGAACACCTGCTTGATGAACTTGTAGCCGTGATCTCCGGGCCCGAGCCCATCACCATGGCCGATCAGAAAGCGCTTGCCATTGATCTCCCGCACGATGGGTTCGCGGTGAACGATCACACCCGTCTCGGAAGGCACGTAATCGAAGATCCACATGTCGTGATTGCCGAGGAAGAGATGCATTGGGATACCCCGATCGGTCAGTTCCGCCATTTTCCCCAACAGCCGGACGTGTCCGCGCGGGACGGCTCGCTTATACTCGAACCAGAAGTCGAACAGATCCCCCAATAGCATGATCTCCGAAGCATCCTTCGCTGCTTCATCCAGGAAGGCCACGATCCGCTTTTCACGCGCCAGGCTGCTCGCAGCATCCGGAACGCCAAGGTGGAAGTCGCTCAGGAAGTGGATCTTCTTGCCGGGCTCCATACGCTGCGAAGATCGGCATAAGGTCACACAGGGATCCTGTCTGGTCCGCTTGTGTACAGATGGGATGCCTGTGTGACCTTA
>JBGTIB010000199.1:0-29891 GCA_041745875.1 Flavobacteriales bacterium
CGCGCTTGATGAAGAAGATCGCCGAGAAGACCGGCATGGACTTCCACAGCACTTTCGCTGCGCACGACGAGATGAGCGAGAAGGTGTGGATCATCCCCCCCGCCAAGAGCCGATACTTGAGTGAGATCAGTGAGAACAACCGGAGGTACGACGAGCAAGTCCGGAAACAGGCGGAGATCGCGGATAAGCTCTACGGGTTGTACAGTGCGGTGATGACCTTCGGGGGACCGGATCTACTCGAAGCCACGGGCCATGGGCTGCGGGCTGCGGGCACGTCGGCGGCAACTGCCAACCTCGCGGAACCCGCCGACCAGCCCGCAGCCCGCAGCCCATGGCCCGTGGCTTCGAGCAGATCCGGTCCCCCGAAAGTCATCACCGCAGAGTAGAGCCCATAGAGCTTGTCTGCGATCTCCGCTTGGGCATCCACTTTGGCATCATACCTCCGGTTGTTCTCCGAGATCTCACTGAGGTAGCGGCTCTTCGCGGGCGGAATGATCCACACTTTCTCGCTCATCTCGTCGTGCGCGTGGAAAGTGCTGTGGAAGTCGACACCTGTCTTGGACTTGATCGTCTCCATCAACCGTACGTACAGGTTGTTGGTGCCGGGGTCGTTGAACTGGCTGGCGATGGTGCCCACCACGGGGAGCTTGTCATCGTCGGCATCCCAGAGCTGGTGGTTGCGCTTGTACTGCTTCTTCACATCGCGTACGGCGTCCTGCGCCCCACGCTTGTCGAACTTGTTGATCGCCACCACGTCGGCGAAGTCGAGCATGTCGATCTTCTCCAGCTGCGTGGCCGCGCCGAACTCGGGCGTCATGATGTAGAGCGAAACGTCGCTGTGGTCCAGGATCTCCGTATCGCTCTGACCGATGCCGCTGGTCTCGAGGATGATCAGGTCGAAGCCTGCGGCCTTCAGCACGTCCACGGCTTCCTGCACGTGCTTGCTGAGGGCGAGGTTGCTCTGGCGTGTGGCGAGTGATCGCATGTACACGCGCTCGCCGCGGATGCTGTTCATGCGGATGCGGTCGCCCAACAGCGCGCCGCCGGTCTTGCGCTTGCTCGGGTCCACACTGATCACACCGATGGTCTTCGTGGGCTGATCGAGGATGAAGCGGCGGATCAGCTCATCCACCATGCTGCTCTTACCCGCGCCGCCCGTGCCCGTGATGCCCAGCACCGGCGCCTTGCTCGCCTCGGCCTTCTTGTGGATCTCGTCGGCGATGGTGGCGAACACCTCCGGATGGTTCTCCGCCGTGCTGATCAACTTGGCAATGGCCGGCCAGTTCTGCGGACTCAGTTTCTTCGCTTCACCATTCAGCTTGTCACTCAGGTCGAAGTCGGCCTTCTCCAGCATGTCGTTGATCATGCCCTGCAGGCCCATCGCACGGCCGTCATCCGGGTGATACAGCCGCGTGATGCCGTAGTCCTGTAGCTCCTTGATCTCCTCGGGCAGGATCGTTCCGCCGCCACCACCGAAGATCTTGATATGCCCCGCGCCCTTCTCCTTCAGCAGGTCGTGCATGTACTTGAAGTACTCGGTGTGCCCGCCCTGGTAGCTCGTCATCGCGATGGCGTGCGCATCCTCTTGGATCGCGGTGTTCACCACATCCTCCACGCTGCGGTCGTGCCCCAGGTGGATCACCTCGGCGCCGGTGCTCTGGATGATCCGCCGCATAATGTTGATGGCGGCATCGTGACCGTCGAAGAGGGACGCGGCGGTGACTACGCGGATCTTGTGCTTGGGGACGTAGGGCGGTGCTTGGACAAAGGCGGTGGACATGGTGGCGAAGTTACCGGAGTGGAAGAAGATTCAAGATTCAAGTCACAAGTCACAAGTCACAAGGCGCAAGGCGCAAGTGGCACCACTCCCCTGACACGCCTTGACCACTTCGAACTTGTGACTTGTGTCTTGAGTCTTGCTTTGGCCGCCTAACGGGCTGTCCGCTGTAGCCGGTTCGTTCCGGCCAGCGGCTGTGGGGGCTGCGGTGGCTTTCTGCGGTCGCCTCCTCGCTCCACACAGCCGCAAGGCCTGCACTTCGCCGGGCTGCCGCTGCCATCCCTGGCGGAGGACAACCGTCATCCACTGAGTTTGGTACTTTGGCGACAGAAGTACCGACGGAAAAAATGGCAACAGCGATCAGCGGAGCGGTTATCCTTGAACAGCAAGGTGGCCGCATGAAGTACCGTCAGAAATGTGAGAATTGTGGCCATGTCGCGACTACCACTATCCAGATCGGAGCACCGACCGGTGCCAATATCATGAGAACAACATTCAAATGCTCCAAGTGTGGAAACCAGCAGCGCGTTGAGATCGCCGGTCGTTGATCGGACTACCCAGAATTATTCAGCCTGGCTCGAACTCGAGATCGGGCTGGATAGCCACGCGATCACCCTTCCGTGGCGCGACCGCAAGAAGCTCTTCGAGGGACGGATCGAGACCTGCCTTCTGGCATTGGAACAAGCAGCCCCTGGCATCCGGACCAAGCTGGAAGTGCATCCAGCCCGCCCTTTCGCCTTCACCGGGCTGCTCACGACTGAAGACATTCGCGCGATATGGCACCTTGCTGAGCTACGCATGCTTAGCGACAGGGACGCAACTGAGGCACCGACACCTGACGAAGAAGGCCGCATGCCATACGCTGTTGATGTGCATCAGCATATCCAAGCCGAAGAAAGTAGCGTCGTGGAAATTGAGCGGGTGACCGTGATCGTGCGAGCACACAACGAAGAAGAAGCCGTTCGCTTGGCGATAGAAGAGTGCAGCACCATGCCCGCGCACTTCATGGGCAGCGACTATCGCATCCTCCGCCGTTGGTGGACCGCTGAGCGTGCATACCTCAACACGCTGTACGATGAGCAGCGGATGCGTCATGGATCCGCCATCGTGGTGGAACAGTCGAGCCAACCAAAGTTGAAGGACCAACCAACATGGCGGCCAGATGAGCGCGTTGAACGCGTTGCCTACGGCAGCCCGAAACAACGACCGAAAACATGGGAGTGGATGGTGGCTTGAAACACGAGAAGGAGGTCCAACTATTCGATGCCTACGAAGGCGAATTCGAGGCAGCACCTGATTGGGCATTTCCTGTGGCCCCTCCGATTCCATTCGTTGGCGACAACTATCCCAAGAACGGAGGCGGAGTGTTGGTATACGCCAGCGCGGAGAACCTAGGCTATACCTGGCCCAAGGGAATGCGGGAGTGGGATCTCGAGATTTGGCAGACTCATATTGGTCTGAAGTCCGAGGCATGGCCTTGGTTCAGTTCCGCTGAGACACAGATGTGCAGAAGTCGGTTGATGTATAAGGATGGTTCAAAAGGAAATCTTGTCCATATCGAACCCATCAACAACGGTAGCCTGTTGTTAGCAGCAAGGCATGCCATATCCACGCTCAAGCTATCACCGGACCTTCCTAATAACGCTACGCAGCTTCTCAGACACATCGCAGTGGCCAATGCTGGCAAGTTCAGTATCCGGTCCAAGGCGAACTCCGACTACGCCAGCAAGCCCAGGTTTTGGCCAGACTCCCTGCCCTACATTCAGCATGACATATCCGTACTGGATCCCGCCATCGTGATACTTCCGAAGACAATCCTCGCGACCCTCTGGACCCAAAATCCATCGATTAAGGAGCTTTTCAAGCGGAGAACTCTCCTGCCCAACTATCAGATCACGGCGCTCATGATCCGACGCAACATCAGGCCGATTCTTATACGAAAAGGAGCAACCGAACCAAGTCCGTTCAATAATCCAGCCTGGCCACTTACGCGGGGTGCCGAGCGTTGGGGTATAGAGTACTATCTCCAATGGCTGGATGTAGTCGCCAAGGATTGGATCCGCTATCCGACCCTATAGTAGCCTACCTTTTATCATCATGAAGACCACACGAGAACTCACAGCCATCATCGAACGCGAAGGCGATGGCTACGTGGCCATATGCCCAGAAGTGGATGTGGCCAGCCAGGGCGACACCGCGGAAGAGGCTCGTGCCAACCTCATCGAGGCCTTGGAATTGTTCTTCGAGACCGTTTCACCCACCGAGTTGCGTGAACGGCTGCATGAATAGGTGCTGGTGACCCCGCGTGCAATTAACGGTGTGATGGGTCGAACGCTGTCCATCATCCGGCAAAGCGTGTTGGACAAGTCGTTGTTCGCTTGAAGGAGATTACCCCACCAAGCGCTGCCCTATCTTCGCAATAGCAACCCCGCCATGAACATCCACGCGCTCAAACTCGAACTGGTCCAACGCTTGGTCTCCACCGACGATGCCACGGTGTTGACCAAGGTGAAGCGGTTGTTGGATCTTCTGCGCGCCAAACCGGACCGTCCGCTCGATGAGCACGACGAGGAATTGCTGGCCGCTGCAAACCTATTCGCAGCTACGGCCTACGGCGATGATGAGCCGGACATCAGTGGACTGGAATTGAAGGAGCCGAACCCCAACTACGGCGGATGAAGCCTGGTGACGTGGTGCGCTGGGCTTTTGTGCAAGGCGACGGCCAGCGCAAATTCAGGCCCGCCATCGTGTTGGGCATGGTGCCACCATACAAGGACTGGCTCGTTTGCGCCGTGAGTTCGCAGTTGCAGCGCGAAGTGAAAGGCCTTGACCTGCTCATCGACGAACAACATCCCGACTTTGAACGCATGGGTCTGCGGGTCGCAAGCTTGGTGCGTGTAGCGCAGCTTGCCACACTTCCGGATAAAGCGATCCAAGGGGCGGTCGGCCTTGTGAGCACCGCAACGTTGGAACTGCTGAAGGCGCGCTTGCGTGAGTGGCTGAAGTGAAGGTGGCGCTGGCTTTGGAGCAGCGTTCCACCCATCCAAGGTGTCTTGTTTTTACATTCGTTCATCATGCGCGCTTCCCTCCTCCCCCTCACCTTGCTCCACTTTTTGGCCACCGCCCAGATCCCCAACGGCGGCTTCGAGAACTGGGTGGACCAAGGCGGTTATCTCGACCCAGTCGGTTGGCTGACCTACAACGATGTTATCACACCAGGTGGCTGGCCCGCGACCACCGTGGAACAAGGCACACCCGGCGCAACAGGTAATTACCATTGTGTGATCACTACCGTGCAAGTCCCCCTCGGCCCTACCATCCAAGGCTGGATCTCGGCCGGAGTTGATGGCACCAATGCAGGATTCCCCTACACATCACGACCGGCGATGCTCACCGGCCAGTGGCAGTACGGGGTCCAGCCCACGGATACCGCACAGGTGCTGGTGGCGCTGATGAATGGGGCCAGCCAGACATTCATCGCACAAGGGACCCTCGAAGCCACAGGTAGTCTTTCAAGCTGGCAGACCTTCCAGGTCCCCCTGACCTACTTCAGCACCGAAACACCGGACACCGCCTTTATCCAGATCGTGTCCAGCATCAGCTTCCCGAACCCCATCGCAGGCAGCTTCGTCAAGGTCGATGATCTGGCGTTCGTCGGTAAGGTCCGGGTACACGAAGTGCATGAGCGCAACATCATTGATGTATTCCCCAATCCCGGCACCACCCACTTCACCTTGAGCCTATCACCCGGCCCACACACCATCAGCCTCTTCGATGCCATGGGCCGTAATGTGCTGGAACTTCGCACAGCAGATGAAAGGCTGGTGATCGGCACGGAGCACCTGCCTGCCGGGGTGTACCGGATCATGGTGCGTAATGAGCAAGGCGGGTCGATGAGCGCGACGTGGGTGAAGGAACGGTAGTGTTGCAGGACGTGCTCAAGCAGCACTTTGCCACCTGCACACGTCCTATCCTTACATTCGAGCATCATGCGCTTGCTGCTTCTCCCTTGGGTGCTGATCACCGCACTGGCTTCCGCCCAAAGCTGGTGCCCCCCTGGCGCTGAATGGCACCTTTCCACAGGCGGATATCTGTTCAGCGGATACCTGCATCGCACCTATACCGGCGATACGCTGATCGCAGGAAGAACAGCGCAGCGCCTCGCCGATGACGGCTACATCATCAGCAACTTCTCCGGTCAACCGGTGTACCTGGAGAGAAGTGCGGTCCACTACACGAGCCTCGATGATGATCTGTTGCTCATTTTGAGGAACAACGTTTGGGACACCTTGGTCCGCTTCGATGCAGTACCCGGGGATCGGTGGTATCCCGGATCCGTGCTGCCTTGCCCCGGTGAAGACCATCCATCGGGTATGTACCAGGTCGTCGATACCACCACGCTCTGGGTGGATGGACTTCCGCTTCGTTCTGGCACCTTGGACGGGGTGCAAGCGGACGGCTCCCTGATCGGCGGATCGCCATTGCCCTATCATGAACGTATCGGGTTGCTCGGTGGATTGATCTTCGATCCTTGGTGCTTTTTCGACGGAGGTTATGAGTCAGTGCGTTGCTATTCAGACAATGAGATCAGCTATCATGCTCCCGACTGGCCGGATGCTTGTGACCTCGGACTCTATGTTGACCGATACCTCAAGAAATTCTCAACGCTCTTCCCCAACCCCGGCACCACCCATTTCACCTTGACACTCCAACCCGGATCACACACTATCACCCTCTTCAATGCCACAGGGCGCATGGTGCTGGAGCAACGCACAACGGAGGAGCAACTGATCATCGATACCGAGGGACTTCCCGCAGGCATGTACATGGTGCGCATAGTGGGAAGCACCGGCGCGGCACATCACCTTCAATGGATCAAGTCATGAGGCTGTTACTTGGCATACTTGCGCTGGGGGCCTTGGGTGGTGTACATGCCCAAAGCTGGTGCCCGCCGGGCGCGCAGTGGCATGTGACCACCCACGGGTTCGCACATGAAGGTTACCTGCACAGGGTCTATGATGGCGACACCCTTTTCCAAGGGAGGATCGCCCAACGGATCACCGAGACGGGGCATTACTTCGACTATTGGCCGGCAATACCCACATACCACGAAGTGGCACAAACACGATACACTTCCCTGGACGGTGATGTGCTGCTGGTCTGGCTCGCTCAGCCGATGTCGCAGTGGGATACCTTGATCTGGTTCGGTGCCGTTCCTGGTGACCGCTGGTATGCGCCTGGCACAGATGGCGACTGCGGGGCTTACCCTGCAGGAATGCGCGAAGTGACCGATACGACCACCACAGTTCTCTTCGGCATGCCCTTGCGGCGGATCGGCATCGTTGCCCTGGGACAGGATGGCTTACCATTCGGAGGAATACGGTACTTCCACCAACGCATAGGCCTTGAATACGGGACCTTACTATTGATCGACGGATGCTTGAACGTGGACTATCATGAGACACTTCGATGCTACAGCGACGATGACATCAGTTACGTGGCTCCCAATTGGTCATACGCTTGTGCCAGTGGGGTGAGCGTACATGAGCATGAACTGATCCGCACAACGTCACCATTCCCGAACCCTGGCACCGACCACTTCTCCGTTCTCCTTCATGGGGGCCCGCCTACCATCACACTCTTCGATGCCACGGGCCGCATGATGATGGAGCAACGCACATCAGAGGAGCGGCCGATCATCGGCACCGAAGGACTCCCCACCGGCATGTACATCATACGTATTGTGGACAGCAACGGCGCGTCGCATCACCATCAATGGATCAAGTCATGAGGCTGCTACTTGGCACACTTGCGCTGTTGGCCATGGGTGACGCACAAGCCCAAAGCTGGTGCCCACCGGGTGCCACTTGGCACCATACATACACCAACCACTGGACACACACCGGTTACACGCGGTACACCTACACGAGTGACACACTTGTGGGTGGTGTCATGGCCCAGCGCATCGAACAATATGTGGAAGGAACCGCCTACGGTGAACCGTTCGCGGTGACCATGACGGAAGCGGTGCTGACTTCCGTGCAGGGCGATCTGGTCTCCATTTGGAACGGTCAGGGCTTCGATACCCTGTTCCACTTCGGCGCGATCCCTGGAGATGTATGGAGGCTGGCGCCCTCACTGACACCCACTGCGGTCATCACAGTGACCGACACCGGTACCATGATCATCAATGGCCTTCCACTTCGCTTCATCGTCACGGGCAACGATACGATCGTGGAACGGTTGGGTGCCTTGGACCGGGTGTTACCTCCGTGGCCCATTGTGACCCTGGATGCGAGCAACGGTGCCCTTCGATGTTATTCCGACGATGACATCCAATTCCAGGCACCGTCATGGGGTTACGGTTGTGCCTCCTACACCTCGGTACTTGCGCATGGGGTCGATGCTGTATCGCTGTTCCCCAACCCTGGTACCACGCACTTCACCCTGCAACTCCCACCCGGCGCGCACACAATTACCCTCTTCGATGCCACAGGACGGATGGTGCTGGAGCAGCGTACTGCCGATGAGCGACCGGTGATCGGCACGGAGCATCTGCCTGCCGGGATGTACCGGATCACGGTGCGCGATGAGCGGGGCGCGGTGATGGGCGCGACGTGGGTGAAGGAGAGGTAGGCTCAGGTTGCGGATCTCGTTCGATCGCAACACCCTAACCCAGCGCTCTAAACCACCTTATATTCCCTGATCAACACTTCCGCCGGTATTTTCAGATGCTCGTGAAGTCGGCGGATCATGCCCAAGCTCAGCTTGCGGCGGCCGCTGAGGATCTCGCTGCGTCGCTGACGCGAGCCCAGCAACTTGTCCAGGTCCTTCTCGGTCATGCCCATCTGGTCCAGCCGGAACTTGATGGCCTCGATGGGGTCGGGTGGTGGCACAGGGTAGTGCATGTCCTCGTATTGCTCCACCACCATGGCCAGCAACTCCAGCTCGTCGCTCTCCGCGCTACCATCCTTGGGGGCCATATCGAAAAGCTCCTGGATCCGCAACAGCGCTTCCTTATGTTCCTTTTTGGTGCGGATCGGTCTAACCTTCATAGCGCAGCGTTGTTACGTCCACTTTGTCATACTCAGCGTGGGTCATGATGCGGATCACGTACACCACACCCTGTTTCGCCGAAGGTTTCTTGTAGATCACGCGGACCACCAACCTGTACGAGTTGCCTTTGATGTTGAAGACCACGCGATCCCCGCCCACGAAGGAGGCTGATGGAAAGGTCAGCTTGATATCCTCCGGTGTAACCCATGTTTCTTGCTTCACCAATTCGTGCCAAGCCCTGAGAGGCTGCAGCGCGATCGCGTGCTTCGCTCCAAAACGTTCCAAGGTTTCTTTAGCGATGATCCGCATACGAAGGTAAGGCAAACGTAACCATTTTGGTTACACGCTACCCCATCCCCTCCTCCGGGAATACCACCCGCACCACCCCCTTCTCCAGCGGGTCCTTCTCCACCTTCGGCTTGGCGAAGACCTTGCGCGCCAGGTAGAGTGAGATCACACCGATCGCAACGGCGAACAGCTTCATCGACAAGGCCCATGGATCCGCATTGTGCACTCCAAAATTCCTGAGCGTGCTGAGCAGGCCGAACGCGCCCAGCACGTTGCCCCATCCCACCCACTCGTACACCTGGCCTTGCCAGCGGTAGATGCTGTAGCCCAACAACAACGATGCGATGGGCACAAGTGTGAGGTAGGCCGTTGCCATATCCCAACGGATCGAATTCTCCAACACGGGAGGCAGTATGCGCAGCAGGGCCGATGCGACAATGAGTCCGAGCAGGACCAGGTGCACTTCGCGGAAGCGTTCCCTGGAGGTCAGTGTGGGGCGGTAGCGAAGCACCTCCGCCACCTTTTTTGGCTTGGCCTCGGGGAACTCCAACATCAGATTTTCGAACACCTGCTGCTTGGGCATGCCGTACCCCAGCAGTTCCTCGGCTTTGCGCTTGATGACCTTGTTGCTCATGGCGCTGCAAAAATGCGATGGCCTGGGGCTCCCTCATGCCCCGGTCGTGGGACCATGGGGCCGTTCATAATTCGCCTGCGTAACTGTGAGCGTTACTTCCAGCTTTCTTCGCATTGTCAATTCAACATGCATCAACGAACTTCCCTGTTCCACGGGATCAGGATGCCCGGCGCGGTCATCCTGTTGCTGCTCGCAGGATCTCCGCACAACGCCAGGGCATGCACGGTCTTCAAGTTCACCAAGGATGGCCGCACGTTGATCGGCAACAACGAGGATGCGTGGAGCATCAACGCACAAGTGCGTTTCGAGCAGGGGCGCAATGGCGAGTATGGGGCCATCTACTTCGACCACTTCAACGGCCATCCTTTCCGGCGGATGGGGGTACAATTGGGAATGAACGAGGCCGGTCTGGTGTTCGACGGGCTGTCGATACAACCGCAGCATACGACACCTGTTCCGGGGCGGAAACGACTGCAATTCGACGAGCTGATGCCACTGGTGATGCGTACCTGCGCCACGGTGCATGAGGCCGCAACACTGTTCCGCGCCTATGACTTCAGTTGGCTCACCCGGTCCATGCTCTTCTTCGCGGACCGCAACGGGGACTACCTGATCGTGGAAAGTGACACCATGATCCTTGGCAACGACACCGGTTTTGCGGTGGGCAACTGGCGCATGAGCAGCTGTACCGATCCCGATGCCATTCCCATTCCTCGCTTACAGGCGGGTCGGGCGCTATTGGCCGAAAGTGCTGAGGCTTCCGTGGAATTCGGGACAGCGGTGTTGCAGCGCATGCAAGCGTGCCGTTCGAAACTCGGCGAAGGCACGATCTTCAGTACGCTCTTCGATCCACAGCAGGGCGAGGCCCACCTCTACTTCTACCACGACTTCAGCGAACGTGTCACCTTCAACCTGAAGGAGGAATTGGCCAAAGGTGAACGGACAGTGGCCATGGCCTCGCTCTTCGGTGTACGACCGGAGTATGATGCCTTGCTGGCCTATGCCACTCCTTTCCACCAGCGGGAGCTGTTCTATGTGTTGATCTCCCTGGCTGCATTGGCTGCTTTGTTAAGCATCCAGAGTATTGCCTTGTTGTTCCGCAGGAACAGGAAGGTCACGCTCTGGCGCTCGCTCTTTGTTCCGTTGTCCAGTGTTTCAATGATCCTGCTGACAGGGCTGTTGCTGACCAACGAGGGGGTCTACTACTTCGGCTTGGAAGACACTCAAACGATCATGGCCTGGCTTCCGCTCTTCATGTGTGTGCTTTTCTCTGGCATGGCCTATTCTGCGTGGCGCACTCGTAGGATCGGCCACTGGTCCATGGGTGCATACACGGTGGTCTTCCTTCCGTTTCTCGTATTGCTTGGCTATTGGGGTCTGCTGTTGCCTTGACGGATGATCCCGGTCATGCGCTCATTGCACCACCAAGCGCTCTTTCAGCACAGCGCCCGCCACGTTGAGCTCCACCACGTACAGGGCCGGTGCAAGACCACCCAGATCCAGTGTTGTGCGGGTGATCCCCGCTGGCATGGGCCAGGTCCGTACGATGCGTCCATCCGCACTGATCAAACGCACCGTGCCGGCATCCGCACTTGCGTTGGAAAGGCTGAGCAACACTTCCGATGTCGCGGGATTCGGCATGAGCTGGAGGTCGCGCAACAGGGGAACATCCGCGATGCCCACATTGAGGCAGGCCGGTGGCAGGTCGAAGGCTTCGATCTGGTCGAAGCGGTCGAAGGAACTTCCCTGGTCGGCACTGTATCCAAGGCCGCGTTGCGCGAAGACGTTCCAAAGCAGACAGGAATGTGAGCCACCGTTGTTGAGACTGTCGGCCAGCAGGATCGCATCGCGGCCATCGACGAAGCCAGGGTTGCAGGGCTGCAGCTTCAGTCCGTCCATCATCAGTTGGATGGCTACGTTGTTGCCCGCATTGCCGGTGTACAGGTCGCCATCAAAACCTTCCACATCGATCAAGGCCCAGGTCATGTCCCACAACATGGTGGCCCACACGAAGCCTACGCCGTGCGGCTGCGACAGCGAAGGATCATTGGTATCCCCGTAGGTGTAGTCGTTCACTGCGAACTCCGTGGTGTACGGCGCTGGGCGGATACCGGGACCGTCCGTCGCTTGGTCGCGCACGAAGGTGCCAACGCCACGGATCGTCGTGGCCTCATCGCCGGGTAACATCGTAAGCACCATGCCGATGTAGTCGCTCCATCCCTCTCCCATCTGTTCGTCGTTCCACAGGCAATCCACATCGAAACCACCGCCCGTGAGCCGGTTGGAAACGCCATGCCCGTACTCATGAGCGATGATCCCGTTGTCGAAACCCGAATCCCTAAAGTCCTCCAACGCGGTGCCCGCCAGGGTGGCATTCACAGATCCGCCCAACAGGGCTTGCTTGATGAGCAGGCCATCAGCCTGGGAGATCATCACCGAGGGGATCACGATGTCGCCGCCCCCGGTGCCACCCATGGCGATGGGTGCTCCCGGCACGTTGTTCACCACGATCACGGCCAAGGCACCGCTGTTCTGCAAGGCCTGCACCTTTGCTATGAAAGTGCATCCGCCACGGTCCACCAGCGCGATCCTACCTGCGATCTGTGCCCCGTTGATGATGCCCTCACACGCGTTGTTCACCGGATCCAAAGCATCCACGGCAAGCACCACGTCGGCGGTGATCGGCACCCCGGGCAATGGGGGTCCGAAACCGGCCACGGCATTGGTGTACACCCCGGCGATCGGTGTCGGCGAATTCACGAACAGGGTACTATCCGACGAGGTACGCCACAAGTACATCTGCATGCGGCCCGATGATCCGTCGGACGGTGTTCCGAAGTTGGCGTTGTTCATGCCACTGCCGTCCTGCGCCTCCGCGATCACTTCATCCTCACCAGCGCCCCCGTGGCCGAAATTGTTCCACTGGAAATTGCCGCTCGCTTCATCGAAGCCATAACGATGCAGCACATCGTGCAGCACATTGCAGGAGTAAAAGAGGTTGGTGATCGAGGCATCGAGGTAGTCCAGCGGTGCTTGCGGTGGTGTGAAGGGGAAGTCGAAGGATAGGCTGGCGCCACCGTCAGGACTGTAGCCGGGTTGATCGAGATCCGCGATGTCCTCATAGGCGTAGACATTGTTGCCCCGGGTCATGGTGTATTCCGCTCCTGATGCACCGTCGATGTCGTGCCAACCATAAGGTGAAGCACTGGCATCCGCGGGGTCGCTCACCACCACATGCGGGCCATGCGAAGGGCTCTCCGTGGGAAAGGGGAACACGCGGTAGCCAGAGCCGTCCCTGGGCATGGACTGCATGGCGACGGGTGTCCGCTGCAGTTGTTCCCAAGCGGACCAGGGCCTTTCGAAGCCACCATGCGGATGTGCGCATTGCACGATGTGATCCGTGTTGCGCAGAATGCTTCCGGTGATCGCATCCACGCCAAGGTGCCACCAGTTGATGGTTGAGGTGGATCGGATGGTCAGGTCCCACGCCAGTCGGAGCCCGCCATCCACCGTGGGTTGGTAGATCAAGCGCGCCGGGATCGGATCATGGGAGACCCCGGAAGGAGTTAGGATCATCTCCGTGTCCGACACGACCTCCAAGACACGCACCGCGTCCGGTGACAACCCGAGTTCCAGACACGCACGGTGCATCGCTTCTTCTGCTGAAAGTGCCGGTATGGCTGATGGTGCCCGTCCCGCCAGGCCACGCTGCAAACGGTCGCCGAAATGCACCACGCCACCCTCACGCAAGGCGAAGTTGGCCACCGCACTGAAGACCGGCAGCCCGTTCACCTCCTGGCGTATATATACATAGGTCACACCCTTGCGGTCGGTGGACATGTTGGTGATCGACCACGCGGCCACATCGCCCGCCGAAAGCTCAAGTACCTCCCGTTGTGAACCCAACCACCCTGCCACCACCTGCGCCGGATCTTGGGCCACGATAGTTGCTCCTTTCAGCATGACCAGAAGCGTGGCCAGGGTCTTTGTCGTTTTCATGATCACAAAGGAATTCCGCACTTGAATGATCCCATTCCCATGCAGTTCGAAGACAAGGTATGTATTACGCGGCCCGCTGCACCGTGACGGACCATGCACTCTTCTTCCAAGACGATCCTTATTGTTGGACCCTTGTGTTGCGACCTTATTGATCCATCGCGATCAATTGCCCTGTCCCGATCACTTCGCTTTGTATGTAGGGCGGATCGCCACGATAGTACACATCGCCTACACCGAGGAGACGCACGTCCAATTCAACCGTTACCCAACAACGGATGTCAGCGACACCATCGTTGGTGATATGCACGAAACGTGACCGCATGCCCGATGCATCGATGCTGCCCATCTGTCCGCTGAACAGGTTGGCCTGGCCGCTGGTCCTGCCCCGCAGCACCACATCGCCGGCACCGCTGTGAAGGCCGATGAAGCAGGTGCTCACATCGATCGTAAGATCGACATGGCCTTCCGCACTGCGTTGCTCAACGCGGAACACGGCATGCCGCACCGTATCCACCGCACTGACATTGCCGGTGCCGCGCAGCAACAGTTCTTCCACATGTGCAATCGGCACGCGCACCGTGAGCCGCGGCTCGAAACGCCGCACCCAGTTGCAGCTATTGTCGTTGTGGATGCGGAGCACCCCATCCTCCCCTTCGGTGCGAACCTGGCCCAGCAGGTTCTGTCCACCTTCCACCACCACATGTCCATCGGGAAGATCGTCGAGCACCAGATCGATGCGGTCGTTCAGCTCAACCATTCGGAATGAAGCGAAGGCACGTGTTTCACTGCCATGTGGACCGGTGCTCGTCACACAATCATCCATTTGTTCCTTGCTGCACGCGCAAAGCAACAGGGCCATGGAAAGCATGCGTATGGATGTGCTCAGTGCCATCGGTATCCGATCCCGAATTCGAGGTGATCCGCCACAGCGTAGTGGCTTTTGATGGTGACGTTCCAAAGCAGGTGACGACCGGTGCGATAGCGAATTCCCGTGCGGTGGTACACGGCGGCCTCATCCGGTCGCGGGGTGTAGAGGTAGGCGCCCATCTGCATGATGAACTCCCCCTTGCCGAAATGCATGGTCCATCCGCCGTGCATACCGGCCTGGGTCAGTGCAAGCCTGCCGCTGCCTTCCAACTCCGGGTGCAATGTCACAAGCGTCGCCTTGTTGAAGAGGTCCAGCCCACCACCGAAACTCGACTTGGGCGATACACGCCAACGCACATGGCCGCTCAGGCTGTACGCGGTGAACTGCCCGCTGTGCGGCAACAAGCGCTCATTGATACTGAAGCCACCGACCACAAGCTGCTCGCGACGCTTCGATGTTGACCAGGCAGTGTCGGGTATCGCTTCGGAACTTGGTGTTTCGCCGAAGCGACGTGCGACCGCCACATTGAGGTTGGGCAGGTTGATGCCCACATTCGGTAGTCGATAGGAACCGTTGCTCCAATGGTCAAGCGAGATCCCAGCGGAGAGTGCGGTGCGACCGATCTCCAAACGGTACTCCATCATGATGTGGATGGCGAGGTTGATCCGCGATCCGATCGCGATCTGCTTGGGATTCTCGCGCCTGTCATAGGGCCTTTCGATCCAGCCCAGGCCCCATCCACCGCGAAAGCACAAGGCGCCCCTTTTCCCCTGCACAATGGGCACGCTGGCATAGGGCAACAGGCGCACAGCGGCTCCGATCAGCGCGGGGTTCGCCATGTCCGTGTATTGCACGCCGAGACCATAGCGCAGACCAGGGTAGTTCCCATGCCACGGCGCCGTGCCGCGCAGACCGCGTTCCGCAAAGACCTCCAGGGAGCGCGTGTGCCCTTCCACCAGGATCCAATTGCTTGGTCTGTGTGGCCAGATGAAACCGTACTGTGCCCGCGCACCCACATACAACATGTCCTGTGCGGTCAGGTCAGGACAGACCCACGCGAGCAACAATACGAAGAGTGAACGACTCTTCATGGAGGAAGGGCTTCACACCGAAATGAGCGGAAGGTCAAGGCTGCCCGCGTAGCGTTCGTGGCCCAGATGCCGCATGTACATGTCGTACACGATCCCATCGGCAAGACCCACCTTCGGCACCAGCACCTCCTCGATGCCCGCATGCTCCAGCACCTCCAGAAAGATGTCCGCAGCGGGCAGGATCACGTCCGCACGATCGGGACGCAGGCGCAGCAGCTTCACCCGGTCCTCGAAGGAGTGCGCGGCGATGCGGTCGCGCTGCCTGCGGATGTCGGCAATGTCAAGCGGTTCGCCGAAGCGGTTCCCGTTCTCCTTGAATATCCGGTTGATGTTGCCACCCGTACCGATGGCGAGCAAGGCGCCATGTTCGGCGCGCAGATCCTTGAGGAATGCGCGCATTTCATCCCAGCTATAGGCCTGCACCTTCCCCTTCAAACTTCGGACGGTCCCGATCGCGAAACTGGCGCTCTTCGCACGTCGACCGCCCTGTAGGAAGGTGAGTTCGGTGCTGCCACCACCCACATCGATGTAGAGATAGTTGCGGTCCTTCAGCAGGTCCTGCGTGAGAAAGGTGTTCACGATCAGATCAGCCTCCAATTGCCCGTTGATCGTTTCGACATGCACCCCGCTTTCCATCTCCACACGCAGCATCACTTCGGCGCGGTTGGTCGCTTCACGCATGGCACTGGTGGCACAAC
Source organism: Flavobacteriales bacterium (assembly GCA_041745875.1). GTDB lineage: Bacteria > Bacteroidota > Bacteroidia > Flavobacteriales_F > PHOS-HE28 > PHOS-HE28. The sequence goes on from JBGTIB010000199.1 coordinate 16,412, forward strand.
AGCGCACGAACTTCACACCATAGACCTCGGTGAGCAGGCGAAAGGCCTTGAGGCTTTTGATCAGGTAATCCCGCTTGGCATTGCTGATCCGGCCCGAGTCGAACACGTCCTCGCCCAGGCGGATCGGAACCCGCACAAGGGTCTGCTTCTTCACCACGGGGTGGTCCGCCCGCTCGATCACCTCAGCCACCAGGAGGCGCACGGCGTTGGAGCCGATGTCGATGGCAGCGTATGTGAGGGCACGGTCGATGGGGCTAAAGTAATCGCCCGTACCGCCGGACGGCGAATTTGCCGGTTGAACGTAGTCCTCACTGTGCCCATGGATCGTTCTCATCGGCCCGGTACGACTGGAAGGCCGGTCCTGACAACCACAGGATGCTGCCCTGCACCATCATCCTCCTGATCGACCGGTGCCTGTGATCCGCGCATGGACCGAATTACCTGACGATGAGCAACCTGTTCGAAGTACTGCGTCTAACGCATGGAACCTTGCTCCTCATCAGGGCTCGTTCACATTTCATAGGACTCGATCCCTAAGTTCGAGTTCCTTCGCTACTGGAATGTCGGCCACACCAACTTGACCGGATGGATCATTGACGCACAGGTTCGTTCCACTCCTCGACATCTACGATATGACCAACAAACCGATCCTACTCGTTCTGTTGGCGCTCGCCACGGAGGCGCAGGCGCTCAATGTTTCGCTCAGCCCTTCCCATATCTACTGCGGGCTGGGTGGGTCCATCAATGCCACCATAAGCGGGGGAGTTCCGCCGTACACATTTTTGTGGAGCACTGGTGCCACCACGGAGGACATCCAAACCAGCACACCAGGCACATACAGCTTGATCGTGACGGACTTCGTGGGCACCCAGGTAAGCGAACAGGCCACGGTGAACAGCTACAGCGCGTTCCCGCTCATCGACCACCCGGGCAGTACGCGCGCTTATTGTGCTGGGACCGGGCATGTCGTGGTGTCGGATGTAGGTCTCACGCAGCAAAGCCCTTTCCTGCCCATCATGACCCCCCTGGACTTCAGTGGTTTTCCGGACGAGCTGTTCTGGGGGGAATACCATTTGCTCGTGGAGACAAGCGCGGCGCCGGGCAGTACCATGCCGGTGAACTACCAGGATGCGAACGGATGCCCGGGGACGGTCAACGTGCATTTCGGATATCCCGTGCAGTACCCTGGCATGGTCGTCACCGCGGTGAACGGGGCATGCGCCTCAGCGAACACAGGCAGCATCGAGATCGCGATCGGTACGGAAGCCAACGACCAGATCCTGGACCTGGAATTGAAGCGCTCCAACGGTCAGTTGGTCACCACGATCAACCATGGCTGGACCCCCGAGGTGCATACTTTCACAGGACTTGTGCCGGATACCTACTGGCTCGTGCAACGTATCCGCTTTGCCGGGAATGGGTTCAACGGTAGTTACATCCGGAGCCTCTGTGGCGATTCCATTTCCGTGTCCGTACCGGACCTCGGCCCCGCGTGCGGCACGCTGAACGGCACGGTATACATGGACTACAACCTGGATTGTGTGATGGGCAACAGCAGTGAGACACGCGTGCCCGGTGCACTGCTGGAATTCACGCCCGGACCGTTCTACGCCACGACCAACAACGCTGGTGCCTACACCATAAACCTGCCTTCGGGGTCCTATACGATGCAGCAGCTGTCCACGGGCATCGCCCAGCATTGCCCGGCACCACCCGCTCCGGTGAACGTGAGCGGTGTGCAAACATTGAACATCGCCGACACCTCACTGGTACCCCTTGATGTGCAGGTGATGGTGGCCAGCGGACCTGCGCGACCCGGTTTCGAACTGCATTATGCGATCGGCATCGCCAACCTCACGCCATCGGCCAGCGGCATCACCACCACGACGATGACCTTCGACCCGGCGGTCACGTTCCTTTCCGCCCTGCCCGCCCCGACCAACGTATCAGGCAACATCATTACATGGGACCAGGCATCGCTCGGTGCGTTCGTTGAGCGAAGCATCAACGTCCGTTTTCAAGTTCCAGCGAACATCGGCCTCATCGGCACGGTGCTCAACAGCACGGTCGATCTTTCTTCCGTGAACACCGATGCCGTCCCCGCCAACAATTCCTTTGGACACGCAGTGACGGTCACGGCGAGCTACGACCCGAACGATAAACTGGCGAACACGAGTTCGCAATACAGCACGGAGCTCTTCTACATTGATGTGGACGAATACATCGACTACGTGATCCGCTTCCAGAACACGGGCACGGACACGGCCTTCACGGTGATCATCACCGATACGTTGCCCGCCACGCTCGATCCTGCCACGATCCAATGGGGTGCCTCTTCGCACAGCTGCATGCGCAGCCTCACGGACCAGGGCACACTGAAGTTCGTATTCCCCAATATTCTGCTTCCGGATAGCAACGTGAACGAGCCAGCCAGCCATGGTCTCACCTCCTTCCGCATCAGACCGCACCAGCCGCTGCTGCCCGGTACGGAGATCGAGAACATCGCCAACATCTACTTCGACTTCAACCCGCCGGTGATCACCGAGCCGAGCGTGTTGGTGGCGACCACAGGCACCGGCCTGGGCGAACGGATCACGAACAACCTCGCACTTGCTCCGAACCCGACGAACGATGTGCTGTACGTGCATCTCCCTGAGGGCGCCGATCGCGCATTCAGAATCATTGCCAGCGATGGTCGAGCAATACAGCTTGCCTCCAGACCCACTGCACAAGGACTACAACTGGATACGTCCGCGCTTGCATCGGGCATGTACTTGTTGCGCACATCTTCCGGCACGGCCCGTTTCGTGAAGCAGTGAGTACCAGTTCCGGGCACCAACAGTTCGAGACCACTACTTCTCCCCTTCCACCCGTCCGAGGATCTCGCGCGCCTCTTCCGCATCACCTTTCCTGGGCGATGGCGCTTCCTGCTCGCGGGCTGCCTCGGGTTCGAGGTTCAGCACCACCAGGATCGGAAAGTGGTCCGAAGCGAAATAGGACATGCGCTCCAACCTGATCAGTGTGAAATGGTCCGAACTGAACAGGTGGTCCAGGGGATAGCGCAGCAGTGGCAACTGTGCATTGTAGCTGTTGAAGAAACCCCGGCCCACGCGCGGGTCCAGCAGGCGGCTGGTGCGCTGGAACAAGCGTGTGGTGTGCGACCAGGCCACGTCGTTGAAATCGCCCGCCACGATGATCGGGCCGTCGAGCTCTGCGACTTCCTTGGCCACCACCACCAGTTCCGCATCGCGATCGTCACTATCCTGTCGCTCACCATCTTCGGGGTCTTCGCCTCCCGGCGGGGTGGGATGCAAGCCGTAGAACAAAAGCGTCCGGCCATTGGGCACGCGGACCGTGGTGCGAATGGACGGGATCTCGGGGTCGATCAGGAAACGCACCTCGGATCCGCTGAGGGGGAAGCGCGAGTACAGGTTCATACCATAGGTGTTGTCCAGCGGATACTTCACCGTATGCGGATGGCTTTCCTCCAAATGGCTCAAACGCTCCGTCCACCAAGTATCCGCCTCAGTGATCAAAATGAGATCCGGGGAGAAGCGTGCGATATCCTGTTCAAGATCCACCGCCTGGCGGTTCTCCATGAGCACATTGGCCACGAACACCCCGACCACCCCATCGCGGTCGCCGGCGTTCTTCACCTGTTTCGTTGACAATACGGTATAGGGAAAAATGAACCAGCATTGGACCAGGATCGCTGCTACAAGGAAGCCGGCCAGGACTTTGATGCCCGTCACGCCCAGGTCCGCGCGAACGAGAATCAATGCCAGGGCCACCAGTCCGACGACAAGCAACTGCATGCGCGGGAAGTCGAAGATCCGGATCCACCACAGATCGGTGCGCAGGAAGGAAGCGAACGTCGTCGCAATGACGAACACGGCCACCGTGTACGCGATCACCTCCAGGATCTTCATGATCGATGGTCCTTGTTATGGATCGCTAATGATGTTCTCATTCCCTATTCGGACCCGATCTGTTCCATCCACGACATCCATCAAGCCAACTGCTCGATCCGCTCCTCCAGCGCCTTGATCTTCGCCTCGGCATCGGCCTTCTTCTTCCGCTCGTTCTCCAACACCTGTGGCGGTGCACCGGCAACAAAACGTTCGTTGCCCAGCTTCTTCTCCACGCTGGCGAGGAAGCCGCGCAGGTGGTTCAACTCGGCTTCGGCCTTCTTCACTTCCGCAACGAGATCCATTTGGGGCAGCAGCACAGCGTATTCCGTGGCTCCACTGAACACTGCGGTGGCGCCTGCAGGTATGGACCCGAATGGACCGGCCAATGCACCGGTGTTGGCGAGCTTGTCGACAAGTGAACCCGAAGCCGCGGTCAGTGGCGTACTGCCGGATGGACCGACTTGAAGCGGCTCCTTGGGTGACAAGCCATGCTCATTCCGAATGGCGCGTACCGAACTCACCAGGTCAAAGGCGTGCTGCACCTCGGCTTCCAGTTTCGCGTCACCTTCTCCGCCTTTCGGCCACGGCGCAATGATGATGTCCTCCCCTGGTTTGCGATCGCGCAACAGGTGCCACACCTCTTCGCTGAGGAAGGGCATGAAGGGATGCAACAGCTTCATTACCTCCTCGAAGATGACCACCGTGGCGTCGTAGGTCTGGCGGTCGATCGGCTCGGCCACACCTTCGCCCGCTTCGTTCTTCACGAAGCCGGTCTTCACGCTTTCCAGATACCAGCTGCACAGATCGTCCCAGATCAGTTTGTAGGTGGCCATCAGCGCTTCGCTGATGCGGAACTGCGCGAAGAGCTGATCGATCTCGGTGGTAGCGCGTAAGGCACGGCTCTGCATCCACGTGACCGCAACGGCGGATGAAGCAGGTTGCGGGCGATCATCAACGGTCCACCCCTTCACCAGCCGGAACGCGTTCCAGATCTTGTTGCTGAAGTTGCGTCCCTGCTCGCAGAGCGAATCATCGTATGGCAGGTCATTGCCCGCAGGTGAAGTGAGCAGCATGCCCACGCGCACACCATCGGCACCGAACTTCTCGATCAGTTCCAACGGGTCGGGGCTGTTGCCAAGGCTCTTGCTCATCTTGCGGCCCAACTTGTCGCGCACGATGCCGGTGAGGTACACGTTCTTGAACGGCACCTCCTGCTTGTACTCCATGCCCGCCATGATCATGCGCGCCACCCAGAAGAAGAGGATCTCCGGCGCGGTCACAAGGTCGTTGGTGGGGTAGTAGTATTTGATGTCCTTGTTCTCCGGATCCTTGAAACCGTCGAACACACTGATCGGCCACAGCCAGCTGCTGAACCAGGTGTCCATGACATCCTCGTCCTGCTTGATGCCTGTTGTACTCTGTCCTGCAACGGTGAAATGCGCGATGGCCTCTGCCTCCGTTTTGCACACGGCGTAGTCCCCATCCTCGTTGTACCATGCCGGCACCCGCTGCCCCCACCACAACTGGCGGCTGATGCACCAGTCGCGCACATTCTCCATCCAGTGCCGGTAGGTGTTCGCGAACTTCTGTGGATGCAGTTTCACGCGGCCATCGTTCACCACTTCCAATGCGGGTTTGGCCAGTTCGCTCATCTTCACGAACCACTGCAACGATAGGCGCGGCTCGATCACCGCATCGGTGCGCTCGCTGTAGCCCACCTTGTTCTTGATGTCCTCCACTTTCACGAGGTGGCCCTTCTCTTCAAGCTCCTTCACGATCTTCTTGCGCACCGCAAAGCGATCCTCGCCGACATACATCTGCGCCGCAACGCTCAGTGTTCCGTTGGGCTCTAGGATGTCGATGGTCTCGAGCTTGTGCTTCTTGCCAAGCTCGTAGTCGTTCACGTCATGCGCAGGGGTCACCTTCAATGCACCCGTCCCGAACTCGCGCTCCACGTACGCATCGAAGATCACCGGGATCTTGCGACCGATCAACGGCACTTCCACCTGCATTCCTTGGAGGTCGGCAAAGCGCTCGTCTTCCGGATGCACAGCCACGGCCGTATCACCCAGTATCGTCTCGGGCCGAGTGGTGGCAATGGTGATGTACTCCTCGGCTGCGGACCCTCCCCCGTCGGGGGAGGTGGCCGCAGGCCGGTGGGGGCCGTTATCGGCCACCACCTTATACCGCACATGGTACAACTTCGAGTTCACCTCCTTGTGCACCACCTCCTCATCGCTCACCGCAGTGAGTGCCACGGGATCCCAGTTCACCATGCGCAGGCCGCGGTATACCAGGCCTTTCTTGTGCAGGTCGATGAACACGTCCAGCACGGCCTCGTTCAGCTTCGGCTCCATGGTGAAGCGCGTGCGGTCCCAGTCGCAACTGGCGCCGAGCTTCTTCAACTGTTCCAGGATCACGCCGCCGTACTTCTCCTTCCACGCGAAGGCGTGCATCAGGAATTCCTCACGCCCTATCGCGCTCTTCTTGATGCCCTGTTCACCCAGCAGGCGAACGACCTTCGCTTCCGTGGCGATGCTCGCATGATCGGTGCCCGGTACCCAGCAGGCGTTCTTTCCCTGCATCCGCGCGCGACGTACCAGCACATCCTGGATGGTGTTGTTCAGCATGTGACCCATATGCAGCACACCCGTCACATTGGGTGGGGGTATCACCACGGTGTAGGGCTCGCGGTCATCGGGCACGCTGCGGAAGTAGCCCTTGTCCATCCAGTGGGCATACCATTTCGCCTCGCTGGCGGCGGGCTCGAAGCGTTTGGGGATCTCGTTGATCGACATGCTTTATGAAGAAGCGGCAAAGGTAACCGACCACTGGGTGCGCTTCGCGGGACTTGAAGTGTGTGCACCGCACTGGCATGCTACCTTCGCCCATCGCCAGTCCGGACCCGCTCGCCTGCCGGTGTTAACGTGCTGTTAAAGCCGGGGGGACGGGTGTCAAGCGGCATACTTTTGGGCATCGACACGCGCAAAAAACAACTCCTCGCCATGAAAAAGCTTCTTCTCTCCTTCGGTCTCAGCGCACTCTTCCTCGGTGCGATCGCCCAGGACAATGCCAAGCCCGTCGGCGGTTCCGGCCCGATGATCTCGCTCGACAAGGAGGTCCACGATTACGGCACCATCGCCCAGGGCGCCAACGGCACCTGCGAGTTCATCGTCACCAACACCGGCGATGCCCCTTTGATCCTCACCAGCTGCAAAGGCTCCTGCGGATGCACCGTGCCCAAGTGCGAGACCGAGCCCATCAAGCCCGGCCAGACCACGGCGATCACCGTGAAGTACGACACCAAGCGCGTGGGACCCATCAACAAGAGCGTCACCATCAGCAGCAACGCCACCAACGGCGCCGAGAAGATCGTGCGCATCAAAGGCACCGTGGAAGGTGCGCCCGAAACGCCTACCAGCCCTGTGAAGGAGCAGAGCTCCATGGCACCGGTGGAGCGCAACTGATCCACAGAACGTTTTCCTGCGAAGCCCCTGCCGCATTGCGGACAGGGGCTTCTGCTTGGTGGGACCGTGTCGGAACAACATACACCGCATTCCGTCGGACGAACATCCTCCAACGTACCCGATCTTCGCACCGCACAACTTTCCCACCATGCCTTCGATCTCCGCCAAGGGCCGGCAGATGCCCGCCTCGCCCATCCGCAAACTCGTCCCCTTCGCCGAAGCCGCCAAACAACGCGGCACGCAGGTCATACACCTCAACATCGGGCAACCCGACATCGCCACCCCACAGGTGGCCCTCGATGCCATTCGCAACCTGGACCGCACGGTGATCGAGTACAGCCACTCGGCAGGTTTCGAGAGCTACCGGCGCGGACTGGCCGAGCAATACCGCCAGCACGGCGTGGAGGTGACGCACGAGCAGATCATCGTCACCAACGGCGGCAGCGAGGCGCTGCTCTTCGCCATGATGTCCTGCTTCGAACCCGGCGATGAACTGATCATCCCCGAACCCTACTACGCCAACTACAACAGTTTCGCCATGGCGGCCGGTGTCACCGTGGTACCGTTGCGTACGCGCATCGAGGACGGCTTCTCGCTGGCCGACAGTGCCGACTTCGCCACGCTGATCACACCCCGCACCAAGGGCATCCTGATCTGCAATCCCGGTAACCCCACGGGCCGACTCTACAGCCGGAGTGAGTTGGAGACCCTGCGCGAGATCGTGATCAAGCACGACCTCTTCCTCTTCGCCGATGAGGTGTACCGCGAGTTCTGTTACGATGGCGCGGAGTTCATCAGCGCGATGACACTTCCCGGGCTGGAGAACAACGTGGTGCTGGTGGACAGCGTGAGCAAACGCTACAGCATGTGCGGCGCGCGCGTGGGCTGCTTCGTGACACGCAATTCCGAATTGTACAATACGGTACTGAAATTCGCACAGGCACGCCTGAGCCCGCCCACCTTCGGGCAGATCGCCGGTGAGGCCGCATTGCGTACACCACCCATGTACTTCGAAAGCGTGGTGGTGGAGTATGTGCAGCGTCGCGACAGCCTGGTCGACGGCCTCAACACCATCCCCGGGGTCCTTTGCCCCAAGCCCAAGGGCGCCTTCTATTGCGTGGCCGAACTGCCCATCGACGATGCGGACAAGTTCTGTCAATGGTTGCTTGAATCATTCGAGTATGGTGGACATACCGTGATGATGGCACCGTGCAGCGGCTTCTACGCCGACCCGGCCAGCGGCAGGAAGCAGGTGCGCCTCGCCTACGTGCTGGAACAACCCATGCTGAAGCTGGCTGTGGAATGCCTGCGGGTCGCCTTGGAGCAATATCCCGGCACGGTCACCGAAGAAAGGAAGACCCGTTCCGCGGCTCGCTGAGGCTCAGCGCATTCAGCGCTGCAATACCTACTTTCGGATGTCGCAAGCGTGAACACCGCCTTGCGCGCATAGGCCATGAAGCATGCACTACGCACTGCCCTCACCTGTCTTTTACTGGTGCCAGCCGCCTTGGTGATCGCACAGGACTGCTTCTACACGTTGCGCATGTTCGCCGCGGATGGGAATGGTTGGGGAGGGAGCTATGTGACGGTCTGCATCGGCAATGCGGGTGCCTTCGACTGCAACGACTACACTTTGGAGGCAGGTGAAGTAAGTGAGGTGTTGATCCCGGCGAACATCGGCCAGGTGATCACGGTGACCTATTATGCAATGGGTGGTGATCAGAACGCGATCCTTTACCAGATCCTCATGTTCGGAGGTGGCCTGTTCCACAGTAACAGCCCACCGGCGGAAGGAGTAGCGTTCGCTCAGTCAACCGACTGTCAACCTCCTCCAGCACCGCAAACGGATCGTATCGGTTCCTTTTGGATGGACATGACACTCAACCACGCCCCTTGGGCTCAAGACCCAGCATTCTCGGGATATGTCATCGACTTGGATGCCGACAACCAAGGTTGCTTGACGAATGGAGAGAACCAAGGGTTGTGGTATGAACTAAGCCCATTCCCCATGTGGGGAGGTCCTCCTTTCCAAGGTCCTTATGCATTCTCGATCACTGCCCATCCGGACCATCCCGCGGACTACGATTTCGCGTTATGGGGTCCCTATCCGACTCTGATCTGCCCACCCCCCGATCCGCCGATCCGTTGTTCATTCGCCTCCACTCAGGGCAGTACCGGACTAAGCGCCCTGGCGACCGACGACTATGACGCCGATGAGGACGGATGGGCCAGCCCGATCGTGGTGGATGGATCAGGTATCTACCTGCTCTATGTTGGTCGGAAGGATCTCGGGGCTGTGAACTTCACTTTCTCGCCCAACTTTCCAACCGCGCTGCCGGCCCATAGCCCCTCTGGCACGTTCGCCCTGCATCCCAACCCAGCCCAGGACCGCACGACCATCACCCTGCGCAATGTGGTAGATGGCACTGTGTTCCTCGACCTGCACGATGCCGCAGGACGTCGGGTCCTGCAGCAACAACTACCATCGGCGACCGGTGGCTCCACCATCGATCTGGATCTGCATGCCGTCCAGCCCGGGGCCTATGTGGTGCACCTGCGCGACATACACGGTATGCCCATGGGAAGCGCGCGCTTGCTGAAGCAGTAGGTCGACTCTCCATTGTCTTCGCTCTTCCCTCCGCACCCTTCCCCCTTTCAACTTTCAACTTTCCCTTTTCCTCTTTCCCTTCTCTTCTCCCTTTCCCCTTTCTTTGCCCGGCCCGGATCGCCGTAGGCAGCGGCCCGATGTGCTGAAGCTAACCCATGGAACAAGCAGCCAAGAAACGATCGGCGGTCGACCGCTTCCTCACCTTCGTGGAACGTGTGGGCAACCTGCTGCCACATCCCGCCACGCTCTTCGCCGGCTTCGCCCTGCTGGTGGTGCTGCTGAGCTGGGTGGCCGCACAGTTCGACCTGAGCGTGACACACCCTGGCACCGGCGAGACCATACTGCCCTTCAACCTGGTGAGCGCCGAGGGTCTGCACATGATCCTGACGAAGATGGTGACCAACTTCACCGGCTTCGCACCCTTGGGTACGGTGCTGGTGGCGCTGCTGGGTATCGGCATCGCAGAGGGCAGCGGACTGATCGCCGCAGCCCTGCGCGCCGTGGTGCTGGCCTCGCCCAAGAAGCTGCTCACCTTCGTGATCGTGTTCAGTGGCGTACTGAGCAACACCGCCAGTGAAGTAGGCTATGTGCTCTTGGTGCCACTGGCGGCCGTGATATTCCTGGCCGCTGGCAGGCATCCCCTCGGTGGTTTGGCCGCCGCCTTCGCCGGGGTGAGCGGCGGCTACAGCGCCAACCTGCTGCTGGGCACCATCGATCCGCTGCTGGCCGGCCTCAGCGAGGAGGCCGCGCGCATCATCGATCCAGCCTACGAGGTGAATCCCGCCTGCAACTACTACTTCATGTTCGTGAGCACCTTCCTCATCGCCGGGTTGGGCACCTGGACCACGGAGAAGATCGTGATGCCCCGCCTGGGTGAATACACCGGAGAGGAAAAGCCAGAGGAGATCCGTGGCGCCACGGCCCAGGAGAAGAGAGGACTTTGGTTCGCGGGCATCGCCGCACTGCTTTTCACCGCCTGGGTGCTGTGGGGTCTGCTGCCTGCCGACGGCTTCCTGCGCAACCCCTTGGATGGCGACATCCTGCGCTCGCCCTTCATGAGCGGCATCGTCGCCTTGATCTTCATCAGCGCCGCCGTGGCGGGCATCGCCTATGGCATCGGGGCAGGCACCTTCAAGAACGACAGTGATGTGATGAAAGGCATGAGCAAGGCCATGGAAACGCTCGGCTCCTACATCGTGCTGGTCTTCTTCGCCGCACAGTTCGTGGCGTATTTCAATTGGACCAATCTGGGCTTGATCATGGCCATCAAAGGTGCCGCCGGATTGCAGGCCCTGAACCTCGGTCCCATCCCCTTGATGCTCGCATTCGTGCTGGTGGCCGCCGCGATCAACCTGGTGATGGGCAGTGCCAGCGCCAAATGGGCCATCATGGCACCGGTCTTCATCCCCATGTTCATGCTGCTCGGCTACTCGCCGGAATTCACCCAGATGGCCTACCGTGTGGGCGACAGTGTGACCAATATCATCAGTCCCATGATGAGCTACTTCGCCCTGATCGTGGCCTTCATTGCACGCTACGACAAGAAGGCGGGCATCGGCACGGTGATCAGCACCATGTTGCCCTACTCCATCGTCTTCCTCATCGGATGGAGCGTGCTGCTCATCATCTGGGTCTTGCTGGAACTGCCCATCGGACCCGGTGCGCCCATGTACATGCCGCTGCCCTGACGACGGCCGGTGATCGTGACCCGCCGCGTCGCAACGCACCGCGGGGATATCGTTCCCCATTTCGATAACCATTCCCCGGGAAGCCCGTTGAAAGGGGCCGTTCCCGCTATTGCAAGCCGCAGATCGGGAATACCATTCACGGTATCCGATGACACTGCACGACCACCGCATACGCTTCCTGCACCTGCTGATCCTGCTGTTCGTTGCATGCCTTCCGGCCGCACAGGCACAGCTGTTCCTCTTCACGGCGCACATCACCGAGAGTGTGCCGGACACCTCGGCCAAACCCCTGTTCAGCGCCATCACCACCGCCTACCCCGATGCCGAACTGTTCCACCACCGCGACCGCGACACCCTGGTGATCCTCACCGCACACATGATCCTGTTCGAGGACCTGGCGAACCTGGTGGCACCCACCGGTTTCACCCTGGTGGACCTGGACCGCGACTTCCTGCTCCTGACCGGGGATCCCGGCTCACCGGCGGTACCGGCGTTGCGCGACGAAAGCCCTGCCGCCCTGGACCAACATCGCAAGGCGTGTATCCTTTGGGCGCGCGAGAACGAGCATGCCTATTCGATGCTGGTTCAGCAGGCCCGTAAGCTGTATCGACCATGAGCACGATGACCATGCAGCATCGAACAACAAGGTCCATTCACCGGCTGACGGCCGGCCTGGCGATGCTCATGGCCGCCGCCGCAGTGCACGCACAGGCGCCCAGCAATGCCTGCGGATACAATGCGGGGAACCAGTTGCCGGTGGGCAGCGAATGTCAGTTCATCACCTGGAACAAGCCCGGGAATTTCAACAACCACATCAACCCCAACGGTTGCAACGGCAGCGCGAACAACGATGCATGGGGCTGGTTCACCGCCACTGGACCCACCACGGTCATCACTTATTCGCCGACCACACGAAGGGCCATCCTGCACGTGTTCACCGGGGCCTGCAACAACCTCACCCAGGTCGCTTGTAGCAACAATGCGGGTGATGGTGTTCCTGAGACCATGACACTGAACACGGTGATGGGACAGAACTACCCGGTGCGTGTGCAACGGGCGGGCTCCAACCAATTGATGAACGGCAGCATCTGCATCAATAACCCCCTGTCAAACGACGTATGCGGCGGAGCCATCAGCCTGCCGGTCACGGAGAACTGTTTCTCGCAGACCTTCAGCAATGCCGGGGCCACCCACTCACCTTCCAACCCGAACCCCAGCTGCGGCGGCACCTTCAATGCCACCAGTGCACGCGATGTCTGGTTCCAGTTCACCGCTCCACCCAGCGGGGTGGTGAACATCGAGACCACGGCCGGCACGCTCACCAACGCCAACATGCAACTCTACGCGGGAACCTGCAATGCCCTTACGTTGGTGGAATGCAACACCAACAGCGGCCCTGGCAACATGCCGCGCATCGAACGCCGCTGCAACCCGCTCAACCCGGGCGTCACTTACCGCATCCGCTTCTGGGGCACCAATGGAGCGCAGGGCACTTTCAACATCTGCGTGACCGGCTTCGATGTGGTGCCCATTCCGCCCGAGGATTGCGTGGGAGGGGTGCCCATCTGCGGAGATGCCTCCATCAGCAACAATAGCACGAGCACCGGGTGCATCGCGGACCTCAACACCACCAACCGTGGATGCCTGGCCGGCAACGAACGACAGGGCACCTGGTACTACTTCTCGCCCTCAGCATCGGGAACCATCGGCATGGACATCATCCCCACTGCGAACATCGATTACGACTTCGCCATCTGGGGGCCCATGGCCACCATCACCTGCCCACCTGCCGGGCCGCCGACACGA
>JBGTIB010000200.1:0-14632 GCA_041745875.1 Flavobacteriales bacterium
CACCATCCAGGTTCACATCCTCACCATGGTAGCCGGTCACCACGTTGGTGGGTGTGGCGCCACCCACGCGCAGCAGCACTGCATCGCGATCGCTGTTAGCGCCGGTGTATTTCACTTCATGGTCGAAATTGGCATCCCCCGGCCAGAGTACCATGGTGCCATTCACGTTCTTGCGGGCATCGGTGCCCCAGGTCGTCGTGGCTCCCGTCCTGAAGTCGATGGTGGTGGGCGTGCTCGAGAGCGCGATGGGCGATGCACTCATGCAGCCCAGGTGGTTGCGGTGGCGAATGGACACGTGGTAGTTGCCCGGCGGCATGAAGAACGGAACGATTGAAACGCCATCCACATCCACCACATCCCCATCCCGTTGGATAAGCGCGCTGCGCGTGGCGACCACCGTGGAGGGATCGCCAGCCGCGCGCAGTTCGAGCACCACCCAGTCCACGATGGCGTTGTTCCCCGTGGTATTGAAAACCGCAGTAGCGCTCCCCATGCCACCGCCTCCAGGAAGATGAGGGAACGCAAGGTCGGTGTATGGCTCCGCAGAAGGAAGCAGACCACCGGCCCGAAGCCCATCCTGCATGACACCGGGCACGGAGGGCAGCGCACCACCGAGCATCGCCTTTACGGAAACCCTGATGGGGGAAGCAGCATTGCCTCCAAAGACACGCGCGATGCGGTTGCGTCCCACGCCATCCACCATGCCGAAGGTGCCGACAACAACATACTTCCCATCCGGCAGCAACGCTGCGCTGTAGATGGTGTACATAAATGATGTGAGGGGTGCTGGGGGACTGGAGGATTGGAACCCGGGATCGACCGAGCCATCCGCGAAAACCCTGGCCAAGGAACCGCGCGCCGTGCCGTTCACAAAATTAAACCCCCCACCGATCAGGATGCGGCCGTCAGGTGCCACCACGACCGTCCTCACATTTCCTACGGCACATTGGAACGATCCGTCCTGCGTGCCATCGGGGTGCAGCCGTACCACCCCATTGGTTCTGGCAGCCAGTATCCGGCCATCCGCTTGCAGCGCCGAGGCGCTCAGCCCACCCAACGCCGATCCGCCACCGGTGGTGAAGGATGGGTCCATGGTGCCGTCCGGCAGCAGGCACACCAAGCCCCCTGCCGCCATTCCGTTGTAGAGTGAGAAAGGTCCGCCGAGCAAGATCCTGCCGTCGGGGAGCAGCAGCACCTTTTCCACGTTGCCGTTCGGACCGGCACCGGGAACGAAGGATAGGTCCAGCGCTCCATCGGGGTGCAACCTGGCCACCCTGTTGCGCGGCACACCGTCCACACTGGTGAACCAGCCGCTGATGATGATCTTGCCATCGGGCTGCCGGGCCATAGCGAGGACCCTGGAATTGATGCCTGAGCCCAGGTTGAACGTACTGTCTATGGTACCGCTGGAATGCCTGCGTTGCAGATAGGCGTATGCCCCCCACCCTCCCGTTCCCGCGCAGAGGAAGCGGCCATCAGGAAGCACCAGCAGATCATACACACCACCGGACCAGCCGTAGTCATCAAGGCCCATGGATTGGCCGGTGGCGTCCACCATGGCCAGGCCATTGCAAGGCACGCCATTGTAGGCCAGGAACCAGCCACCCAAAAAGCAAAGCCCCGCCGGGGAGGGTGCGGACGCACTCCACGGTACCCATGGCACCCGTTTGCGCATTGAAGTACGGGTCGAACCATCCATTGCCATTCAGTTGGACCAAACGCTTGCCGCTTTGGTCGTTGAACGTGTCGAAGGAGCCACCAACGAGATAACGGCCATCGGGTCTCCGGGCCAGGACATTGATCATATAGGAAGCGCCAGAACCTGGTTGGAAGGAAGGATCGATGGCACCTGATGCTGTGAACCTCACGATCCCTGTGGAATGGGGTTCGAAGGAGACGGTCATGCTACCGCCCATCGTGACACTCCCATTCTGATCCACTTCCAGCGCCTTGGGATGGTGGGAGTTCCCCAGGGCGGCGTGCGAGAAGGACAGGTCCCGCGATCCGTCCGGGTGCAACCGGAACACACGTTGTAGACCGAGGCCATCCGACTCGTAGAATTCACCGGCCAGATGGATCTTGTTATCGGGCCCCAGGGCGATGGCGTGGACCCTGTCGTTGAGGAGCGGCACGTTGTTAAGCGACGGATCGATGCTCCCATCCGGCATTAGGCGCGTGAAGCGCACAGCACTCACTCCGTTGTAGGTGGTGAAGTTGCCGGCGATGAGAATGCGCCCATCCGGTTGCACCACGACGCAGCGCACCTCCCCTCCCAGCGCACCGGTTCCAGTGTCGAACGAGTTGTCCAGACTTCCGTCCGTGTTCAGTCTTGCGATGCGGGCTCTTGGCTGTCCGCCCAGTGTGGTGAAGTTCCCGCCCACGAGCACCTTTCCGTCGCTCTGCAGCGCCACCGCATGCACCACATCGTTCGCTCCGGCGCCGGGATCGAACGATGTGTCGAGCGATCCATCCGTGTTCACCCTTGCCACACGGGTACGGGTCACACTGAGATATTGGGTGAAGGAACCACCGATCACCGCCTTGCCGTCGGCCTGCACGGCAATGGAACGCACCGCACCGTTGGCCCCACCGGTAAAGGTCTCATCCCGCAACCCATCCTCATTGATCCTGAGAAGCCGACTGCTGCCTTGGTTGTTGTAGGCCTGGGAGCTTTGGCCGATCAGCGCCTTTCCATTGGCAAGGGGCACGATGGCCAAAACCTCGCCTCCAATACCATCGCCTCGGTAAAATCCGGCATCATCCGGATTGAAGCCAAGGTCAACGCTGCCTGGCGCCTGGCCCATGGACAGCAGTGTGCCCAAGCTGAATGAGATCGGAAGAATGGTGCGTGAAAGAACATTCATGCGTGTTGGTTACGTTGGTGCGTATGGCACCAAGACGCACGAAAAGGTGAAGGGTGGCCTTTGCGAAAGATCTACGGTATCTGTTCTGTTCGCACCGCCGTAGGCACCGTGCCCCCGATCGCCTGCAGAATGATGTCGCGGTCATTCCCGGTGCCCGTGTACCTCACATCGCCATCCATGTTCACGTCGGCACCGGAATACACGCCGTTCACCACGTTGGTGGGCGGGTTGCCACCTACGGCGATCAGCACCGCATCGCGATCGTTGTCCGCGCCGGTGTACTTCACGATGCCGTTGAAGTCCACATCGCCGGGCCAGAGCGCCATCACGCCACCCATGCCCTGCTGCGCTTCCACACCGAAAACCTGTGCAGCGGGATCGGTGAAGTCCACTGCTGTGGCATCCTCGCTTTCCGCCGGTTGGAAAAAGAGGTCCAGATCGAAGAGCACTGGCAGGTGGTTGCGGTGTTGCAGGCCCACCAGGTAGGAGGAAGAAACCGCGGTGATCGCCACCGGCGAAGTGCCGTCCACATCCACCACACGTCCATCGCGCCGTAGCAGGGCAGCGCGGCTGTAGGCCACCACATCTGGCGCCACCGCCGGTCGCAGTTCCACCACCACCCAGTCCACAATGGCCGTGGGGCCGGTCTGCGCCAACACAGCGGGTAGTACCTGCTCTCCACCACCACCTTGGAAGGAATAGCCAAGTGCCGAATAAGGTTCGCTGGTAGGCAGGAGTCCTTGGGCACGGAGATCGTCGCGCATCAGGCCGCTGCCCGTATTGTAAACGCCGCTCAGGAAGACCTGCGCATCAAGCAACACCTGTTCACCTGGGTATGGAACCGTAAGCACACATGGCTCCGTGATGATCGGTGGGTTGAAGTCGAAGTAGATGTTCGCGATGTTCACCACCTCATCGCCGGGCTCGGTCATGAAGCCATCGCGCATTCGGATCCGGAAGGAGACCAAGCTGTGGCTGAGCGGTTCGTTCACATTACTGTCGGGAAGCAGGATGCCCGGAAATGCGAACTTGAGGATGCCGCTGCCCTTGATCATCCACTGGAATGGATGCGATGCGCCGAGCACATCGAGACTCGCGGGATCCAACTGCGGCGGCAGCGTGTCGATGATCAGCACGTTGAATGCCGTATCCGAGCCGGTGTTCTGGAAACGGATCGTGTAGTCCACCCATTGGTCCTGCCCTGGGATCCATTGTGCTATTCCGCCACTGCTGGTGCGGGCCAGCTTATCGTTGGGATCATACGCGCCGGTGATCGTCCGCTGTACTGATGCGCTGTTGTTGCTCAGGTCACCGTCGGCATTCGTTGTTTCCGCCAGCGCCGATACCGTCACCGTGCTGCCCAGCAGGCCCACATCGGCCGGCACTTGGAAGTAAGCATTGATCGACCGTGCGCCATACGCGTTCATCGAGGGCAACTGCCAGGTAAGGGTGTTGCCTTGCACGCTGAGCCCATCCGAAGGCAATCCGGACACGAACTGCAACACCGGTTCGAACTCTGCGGTCAAAGTCCAGGCACCAGTGGGCAAGGGTCCCAAATTCTCAGTGAAGAAATTCACTCGGTACTCGAAACCAGGCCGGGCGGTGCCACTGGTCATGGCCAGCCTCAGGTCCATGGGCGTGGTGGCCTCCGCAGGGAACTGGACGTTCGTCACTTGCGTTGCACCGGTGATGTTGAAGGACAATGGATCGGCACCACAGATGGCCTGTGCCTGGGGGTGTGACATGGTGGCCGTGTACGAACCTGTACCCAGCACCAAGGATGTCGTCCACCCACCACCCCACGTGCTCGTGTACACTGGGCCAGGCAACACTTCGATCACGGCGTTCACCAAAGGCGTCTCATTAAAATTGAACGAGCAATTCGTGTTCTCATCCAACCAAGCTCTTCCTACGGCCCTTCCGCATGTTCCACCCACCGAGGGTACCTCAACGAGTATGGAATCACCAACGACGTATGGACCCGCATAGGCCCTGACCCACCATGAACCTGCCGGCACCTGCGCCAGTGTGGCCAACGCACCAGCATTTACGTTCGGCCCCAAACTACTCCAGCCCGATCCGGTTGTTGCATTCCTGCGCTGCAAACGGGCTGTCGAACAGGCAGACCATTGCCCGGCCACGGCGGCCACAGCCACTGTGATCTGCCCTGTGGGCGCATTGGAACACGAACCTTCCACGTCGACAAACTGTATCGCAGGCAGTACGCAGGGTGGGCCGATCGTGAGCGGCATATCCCAGTCCCCTCCGCATCCATTGTTGCCACTCGCATAGATCACTGTACCGGGAGGCACATTGTTCACCCTCCAATCACCATAGCAAGTTGCGGGAGTGCCAAAAGGACACGGAGGGGAAAGCCACGTGTATCCCGGAGCGTCGAACCAGATGCTATAGGTCTCGGACATGACCGCCGTGCCATGTATTTGACCACCCGGTGCATAGGGATAGTGCTCCGCATAGAATTCCCAAAAACCCGGAGGCTCTATCACATAGGGCTGAGCCCAATCTGATTTGACCTGTCCATTCCCATTCGTCACCGTCGCACCTTGTTGATCCATCCAACCTGATCCGGAAACGGTGCGGTAACGATGTTGCTCATACTCATCCTCATCGTTGGCCGCAACGGCCGATTGACCGCTCCAATTGATCACGATCGGGTAGGTCGGGTCGTCGACCGTGAGCACATAACCCACCATATTGTCCCCGAAACAATACACAGTCTCTTCCGTGTTCACGGTCACGTCGAAACTCCCTTGTCCAAATGTCGAGTGGGCCAGTGTGAACAGGAAGAGGCTGGGCAATGTGGCCAGAAGACTGTTCCGGTAAGGGGTGAAGTGTGTGGTCATAGGATCGATGTTTTCGAGGACGCGGCAGGTTGGATCTCCGTATCGCGTAAGACTTCAAGACTAGCTTTTTCCAGCTTGGGTCGTATGCTTAGATGACGTCAGTTCCATGGCACAGTTGCTTGTTCCTGCCGTATAAACCTAAAGGCGATCACGGCAGCTGCTCCACCCGCACCGCCGTAGGCACCACGCCACCGATCGTCTGCAGGATGATGTCGCTATAGTTTGGAATATCACAACTGTTCATTGGCCGAACATGTAAGTGGAGTGCGCACTTACATGGTGATCACTGTTTCACGAAGCGCGCCACCGAGCGCGGTCCGTTGTCGTTCAGCAGTTCCAGCACATAGGCGCCGTTCGCAAGGTTCTGCACATCCATGCGCACCTCCGGGCCGGTCATGCGCTGCTCCATCACCATACGGCCGTCCATGCTGCGCACCCGGAGCATTCCGGGGCGGATATCATCCCCGGTCATGCGCACGATCAAGATGCCATCGGTAGGGTTGGGTTGAATGGAAAGCGCCCCGTGTAGACCTTGTGCGATACCCGTCCCCGTCGTCGCCAACAGCACGCTCGGTTCGGTGATCACCGGCGGGTTGAAGTCGAAGTAGATGTTGGCGATGTTCTCTATGTGGTCGCCTGGCAAAAGCGGAAGGCGCGGCTGGATGCGGAAGCCCACGAAGCCATGGCTCAGTGGTTCATTGATGTTGCTGTCCGGCAGCAGGATGCCCAGGAACTTGAACTTCAGCACGCCGATGCCCTTCAGCTCCCAGGTAAAGGGATGCGAAGCCGCACCCATTTCGAGGGTGGCCGGATCGAGGTTGGATGGCAGGGTATCGGTGATGATCACGTGGAAGGCGGTGTCCGTACCCGTGTTCTGGAACCGAATGGTGTAATCGATCCATTCGTCCTGGCCAACAAGCCACTGGTTGCCGCTTCCCAGGCTGGTGGTGGCCAGCTTGTCGTTGGGATCGTAGGCGCCGGTGATGGTGCGCACCAGTGTGGAAGTGTTGTTGTCCGGGTTCGCATCCGGCTGAACCGAAGTGAGTGTGGCGGTGGTGATCAGGTCGGTGCCCAGCAGGCCCACATCGGGTGGCACCTGGAAACGGATGGTGAAGGAGCGCGATTGAAAAGCGGTGAGCTGGGCCTGCGACCAGGTGAGCACGTTGCCGCTCACATTGCTCGGTGCTGGTGTGGCCGAGAGGAAGTCCAGCACGGCATCGAACTCCAACGTTACGGTGATGGGCCCGCTCACCGACGGTGTCAGGTTGCTCACGGACATGCCCACTTGGTATTCGAAACCTGGCCGTGCCGGACCGCTGCTTAGGCTTACCCTTCCATCGAAGGGCACCAACGATACCATGGGGTGGTTCACTGTGGTGCCCGCTGGCGCACCGGTAATGGTGAAGGGCAGTGGGTCGCCGCTGCAATGCTCCTCCACCACGGTACTCTGTGCTTCCACGGTGTAGCTTCCGGTGGGTAGGACCAGGCTGTACTGGCCACCAGCGGTCGTGTTCGTGTACAGCGGGCCGGGCAGCACCTCCATCACCACACCGGGCACGCCCGCTTCATTGGTTTGCGAGGTGCAATTGAGGTTGTTGTCCACGAAAACGCGGCCATTCAACTCTCCGCAGGTTGGGCCCAGGTCCGGGATGGTGACCTCGATGCTTGTGTAGCAGTCGTACGCCAGTCCGACATTCAACGGGCTGGCGAAAAGCCCGGCTGGCGAAACATAAAAGCTATGGGTGCCTGGCGACAGACCTGTCAGCTGGAACCACGTGGTGGCCGGGCCAATGATGATGGGTCCCTCATCAGCATCTACCAAATACTCTGCACCTGGGAAAGAGAAGCCCGGACCGTTCCGCCAAACGCGGTAGCTGAAGGATGCGGTCGGCGAGCCGGGTTCCGATGAGGTCTGATACTGTCCGAAGACCCCATCGCTCACCATTATCGTGGCGTACCCAGTGGATGCATTGGAACAGGAACCGGCAAGGTCGATCACTTCCAGTTCGGGCATCACCGTGGCAGGCTGTGGCAGGTAGTAGGGTGTCTGTAGGACACATTGCTGCCCGTCAAAGGAGAAGGTGATCGTGATGGTGCCCGAGGGTGTGGTGGTCCGCAACCAATGGTCCCAGTAGGAGCCAGTGGGTGGTGGGCCATCATTCCATGCATTGGTGGCACTAACGGTGACCTGATCGAAGGTCTGTAGATCCGATGGGTCATTGGATGTAAAGAGCAACTGGGGCCTTACCAACAGATAGGGCTCCATGCCCCCCGCCAGGTTGGAAAAGACGTTCACGACCGTGCTCCATTGTTCCAGAAGCGACGCATTGTCGATACCGCTCAGGTACTTAACCTCGCTGGCTTCGTCGCTGTCCATATCGGTAACGACCACCATGTACACCCCACCACCGAGGTTGTCAAGTTCACTTCCGCAATCCGTACAGATGGGTATGTACACCCCCCCTTGATCGAGAAACCAGTCGTATGTGTACGGCTCCGTGCCTCCTGAGGCCTCGGCGACCAATCTGCCGGTCGGTTGATCGCACATGGGCCATTGCCCCACGGTGATCGTGACCGAGATGGCACTTGCGGAGATCGGCAATAGGGCGAAGGACAATACGCCTGCCCAAGTCCAATTGTGCATTCTACGGTTCGTTCCCATGGTACATAGGTTCATCAGATCATTGTTTCACGAAGCGCGCCACGGAGCGCTGTCCGTTGTCGTTCAGCAGTTCCAACACGTAGGCACCGTTCGCAACGCCCTGCACATCCATGCGCACCTCCGGGCCGGTCATCCGTAGTTCCATTACCACACGTCCGTCCATGCTTCGCACACGGAGTATTCCGGGGTGCGGTTCATCACCGGTCATGCGCACCACCAACAGGCCGTCAGTGGGGTTGGGCTGTACGGTTAGCACGCTGTGGAGGGCTGGCTCAATACCCGTCCCCGTGGTCGCCACCAGCACGCTCGGCTCGGTGATCACCGGTGGGTTGAAGTCGAAGTAGATGTTGGCGATGTTGCTGATCACGGTGCCGGGCAACAAGGGTGATGCTGGCCCGATCCTGAAGTTCACCAGACCGTGGCTGGCAGGTTCGTTCACATTGCTATCAGGCAGCAGGATCTCCGAGAAGGTCCACTCCACCACACGGCCAGGCTTGAAGGCCACGTCGAAGGTGTGCGAAGACGTGCCCTGCTGGAAGCTCGCGATGTCCAGAAATGCCGCGATCGTGTCCGTGATCACCACCGTGAATGCTGTATCGGTACCCGTGTTCTGGAAACGAATGGTATAGTCGATCCATTCGTCCTGGTCGATATGGAAGAGCGCATCGCTCCAGCCCGAACTGGTGCGGACCAGCTTGTCATTGGGATCATAGCTGCCGGTCACGGTTTGAGCAAAGCCTGCCGTGTTGTTGGTGAGATCATTGTCCGTGAGCGCACACGTCACGGTGATCGAGGAGTTGAGCACGGTTCCGAGCGGTGTGGCCGCAGGTACGGTGAACTGGATGCTGATGGCGAACTGCGCGTATGCCGTAAGCGCCGACATGTCCCACGTGATGGTATTGCCCGATACCGAAGAAGGCGTCGGTATGGCGGACACGTACTCCAGTACCGGATCGAAGGTGTGAACCACTTGCACTGCACCGCTGGGCTTTGCGCTGAGGTTGCGCACGGTGGCATGGTGGCTGGTGTTGAAACCTGGACGGGCGACCGTACCGCCCGCATAGATGGCAAGATCCAAAGGTGCGGTGCTGCTATCGGCGAGCAACATCACGGTGGCATTGCTGTTCACTGCGAAGGGTACAGGCTGCGGCATCGGGCACAGGGGCACGATACCCGGCGCGCTGTGGGCGAGCGTGTAGTTGCCGTTGGGAAGGGCGAACTCAAAGGTCCCGTTCGCGCTTGATAGCGCCCACTCATCGACAGGCTGGATATGGAACAACTGGTACGGGATGCGCACTTCGCCCGCGTCCGGTTGGCAATCCTGGTCCTCATCCAGGAACACGGTGCCGCTCACAGTACCGCAAGCGGCCATCAATGCCGGAATGGTGAAGGGTACCACGGTGGAGCACGCGCCCAACCAATTCATGCGCAGCTCATAGTCGTCAGCGATCAGGCCCTGCACCTGGATCACCGTCTGGGCAGGCCAGAGCGGGTAATTCGGCGACGCGACCAGGTTGCCATTGCGATAGATGCTAAGACTTGGATCGACCCACAACATCTGTGGGCAATAGATCATCACCCGGCCATTCGCTCCGCCTCCGCACGCGCCATGGACGGATATGATATCGGGGACACTGTCCACGCCGATCACCGTGAAGGAACCAGCACCGGTGCAACCAAGCGCATCCGAATAGGTGTACGTCACATCGTCGCCCAGGCAGAAGCCATCGTACACCACCGCGCCCTCGGGCGTCACCCAAAGTGGATCGATAGGACCCGATGCGTTCCAATTGATGGAGAACGGCGCCGTGCCTCCGAACAATTCCCATGGGAAGGCCATTCTCCCGTTGCACTGCCCCGCGCAGGCACCGCCCCAGTATTCCATGCCTCCGTCATCCAGCAGGTAACTACCGCCCTCTGTCCATGGCAAATACGAGTGATCAGGCACAACTACCTGGTCGCTCACCTGCGCGCCGGTATCATCCGTGATCGTCAAGGTGTACGTGCCACCCGGCACACCGATAAGGTCCTCCCCGGTCGAACCGTTCGACCAGGAGAAGGTGTACGGTGGGACACCGCCACCCACTTGAGTGGTGACACTGCCATTGCTGTTCCCACAGGTCTCCGGGATCACAAAAAGGAATTGGATGGTCATACCATACCCCTGGCAAGCCAGGAGCGCAGCAGTGAGGGTAATGAGGTTACGCATGGCTAGTGTTTAATGAAGCGCTCGCGTATAATGGCTCCGTTGTTCAAATTGGCGACCAGGAAGTACGCTCCCGAAGGCAGGCCCGAAACAGTGATCGTGGTGCTCGTACTTCGCGATGTGTGGAGCATCACCTCGCGACCATCCGCAGCAAGGATGCTTATCGCATCGATCGGTAGATCCGACGAGATCTGTAGCTGATCACGCGTTGGGTTGGGATGCAGGTGCAATCGTCCCGCCCCGTTCTCGCGCAAACCCGTACTGAATTCCGCCACCAGCACGCTCGGCTCGGTGATCACCGGCGGGTTGAAGTCGAAGAAGATGTTGGCGATGTTGCTGATCACGGTGCCGGGCAGGAGCGGTAGGCTGGGCAGTATACTGAAGCGCACCAGACCATGGCTTGCGGCTTCGTTCACATTGCTGTCCGGCAGCAGGATGTTCTCGAAGCGCCATTCCACGACACGGCCGGGCTTGAAGGAGACCGTATGGGGATGCGATGCAGCGCCGATCTGGAAGGTGGCCATGTCCAGCACCGGGCTCAACGTATCGGTGATCACCACCGTGAACGCCGTGTCGGTGCCTGTGTTCTGGAAACGGATCGTATAGTCCAGGCGATCATCCAGATCCAGCAGGTACAAGCCGTCCATGCCGCTCGTTGTGGTCGCTGTCTTGTCATTGGGATCATAGCTTCCCGTGATGGTGGTGGAAGTACCCGCCACGTTGTTGGCCAGGGTCGTCTCCGGGGATGGCTGACCAGCCTGGAACTGTGCAGTGAGGATGGTCCCCAACAAAAGGGGATCAGGTGGGACCTGGCATTGGATGTGGAAATTCAACTGCTGAAAGGGACCCAGGGCGGGCACAGCGGACCAGGTGACCGTGGTCCCCACCACCGAGGTCGGTGCAGGACTTGCCGAAACAAAGGTGATCAGCGGGTCGAAGGTGAAGGTGACCTCGACCGGACCACCGATGAAGGCGGACAAGTTGCGGACCATGCCATTGTAGAATTGCACAAAGCCCGGGCGCGCCGTACCAGCTCCCAGATCCACCTCAAGGTCCAATGGCGTGGTGCCTTCATCAGCAATGTCGATCACAATGTTCGGTGTGACACCGGACAAGGTGAACGGCACCGGTGCAGCCACCGGACACAACTGGCCCAGGCCATCCAGGATCTGCTGGTCCAAAGTGTAATTACCGTAGAGCAGGTTCCTGGCGAACTGCCCCTGGTCGTTCGTGATCACATGCACAGGTCCGGGTTCCACCACCAGCACATGGTATGGAATGGGTGTATCGGACGCATCCTGCACGCAATCGCTGTCGCTATCGATGTACAGGGTGCCACTGAGGTTGCCGCAGTTGCCCGTGAGGTCGGGAATGGTGAAGGGCAGGATCTCCAGATCACATCCGGCGACCGATGGCGGATGGAAACGCCGTACTTCGTAGTTACCAGCAGCCAGGCCGGTGAACGTTTCTTGAAAACAGAAGGAACAGTTCCCTACCACATCGTTCTGTGCGTCACGAATTTCTCCATCGAAGGGATAGATCATGCCGTCCGATCCGAAGTCGATGGTCACGGAACCATTTGCACCACCACACACACCGGTCATGTCCAGGATCGTCATCGATAGAGGTGTGTCATTGGCCTCGATCGGTCCGAAGGTGATGGTCCCTGAACAACCGGTCGCGTCGGTAATGAAGAGCTCCGGCTCATCATCCTGACAGTAAGTACCGTACTGGTATATGTAGAGGTCGGGAGGAACGCTGTAGTCGGCCAGTGGTTCTGGTGAAGTGACCAGGGGCCATACCACATTGGGCCACAAGATCGGTTGAGAACTACTGACGATGTTGAACATCGCGCCACATCCGTTGCACCCGAAATTCCCGGCTTGACTTACCCCGATAGTGTGAGGGGCCACCAACGTCGGAGAGTTCAGGACCTCCACACTCTCCATGACCTCCTGCGCGAGCGCATCGGTCACCGTCAGTGTATAGGTGCCTGCGGATAAGCCATAGATCTGGTTGGACCCCTGCCCGGTCGGAGGTGTGGGCGACCAGAGATACGTATACGGCGGGCTTCCCCCCGACACCTGTGCGATGATCGCACCATTTGCGTTCCCGCAGGTCTCCTGCCACACGGTGACGTCGACCGTGGGCAGCGCGAGCGCCAATGGGCCGGGCATTACGAGGAGCAGGAACGCGATCTGTTTCATGGATCAGTGGAATAGGTATGGAATGGACCGGCCGGGTGCGCCTGGCGGGTGAAGGACACAAAGAACACTTGCACAGAGATTACGCAGCTCGTCTTCGCGGAGACCTTTCGGGACCTGGACGCGAGGCTTGGAGATCGCCCAGTGATCGACCTCGAAATTGGGATCAGCGTGGTGCTCGATCCCATCACCGGGCAACACGCCGAGCCGCGAAGCCAGTACCGTGCACGCTCGGCCGACGTTGTGTTGGGGATGGCATGATCCACTGCGTACTGATCGATCCATCCGTTCCGGTCCTTGGAGGTGAAGCTGATGCAATGTAGACGCAGTTCGTGCTGTTCGGATGCCTCCGCATGCCGGATACGCCGCAAGGACAGGCTTAGAGGCCCTTCGGCTACCTTTGCCGCCGCTCGCGCCATGGCCACATGCCCGCATGAGCACATGGGCACATGAGTTCCCCCCGCACCGTCGCCTTCCACACCCTGGGCTGCAAGCTCAACTTCAGCGAGACCAGCACCCTGGCCCGCTCGCTGGAGGAGGCCGGCTATGCACGGGTGAAGGTGGAGGAACGACCCGATGTCTTCGTGCTCAACACCTGCAGCGTCACCGAGAACGCCGACAAGGAATGCCGCCGACACGTGCGTCGCTTCCAGGCGATCAACCCCGCGGCCTTCATCGCTGTGGTGGGTTGCTACGCGCAGCTGAAACCCGAACAGATCGCCGCCATCCCCGGTGTGGATCTGGTGCTGGGGGCCAACGAGAAATTCGATCTGGCTTCGCACATTGAACGGAGCATTGGGGTTGTTTCCCCCTCTCCCCCGGAGTGGGCCGGGGTGAGGCCGCATTCACCCCGCGCGATCTTCTCTCCCATCAAGGACGTCCGCGCTTTCATACCCTCCTACAACGCCAACGACCCCGCCTCCGGCGAGGCTTCGGCGGGCGGGCGCACCCGCACCTTCCTCAAAGTGCAGGACGGCTGCGACTACTTCTGCTCCTTCTGCACCATCCCGCTGGCACGCGGCCGCAGCCGCAGCGGCACCGTCGCCGATACGGTGGAACTCGCCCACAGCATCGCCGCCAGTGGTGTGCAGGAGATCGTGCTCACCGGTGTGAATACGGGCGATTTCGGTCGCGGTCACAACGAGGACTTCCTGCAACTGATCGAAGCACTGGACGAAGTCGAGGGCATCGCGCGCTTCCGCATCAGCAGCATCGAACCCAACCTCTGCCACGACGGCATCATCGACTTCGTGGCAGACAGCCAGCGCTTCGCGCCGCACTTCCACATGCCCCTGCAAAGCGGCAGCGACATAATCCTGCAACGCATGCGCCGCCGCTACGACACTGCACTGTATGCCGAACGTGTGCAACGCATCAAGGAGCGTATGCCGCACGCTTGCATCGGTGTGGACGTGATCACCGGCACGCCGGGCGAAACGGAAGAGGAATTCCTGAAGACACACGAATTCCTGCGCAGTATTCCCGTGGACTACCTGCACGTGTTCACCTATAGCGAGCGCGCCAACACCACCGCCGTGCGAATGGACGACAGTGTGCCCATGGAAGTGCGCCGCGAGCGCACCAAACAACTGCGCATGCTCAGCAGCAAGTTGCAACGCGCATTTTACCAGAAGCATCTCGGCAGCACGCGAGAGGTGTTATTCGAGCACGGCGAACGGGCGGAGGTCGGTATACGATCTTCCCAAACACAAACCTCCGCAGGGTCTCTCGCAGAGGACCCTGCGGCACTAGCACTTCGTACCGCAGGGTCCCCTCCTTCGTCGGGAGACCCGGCGGAGACTGGATCATCTGATCATCTGATCGACCGATCA
>JBGTIB010000201.1:0-8124 GCA_041745875.1 Flavobacteriales bacterium
GAGACGTGCCGTGCGGCGCGATCGCACGGCGCGGCCACCGGCACCCACGGACCTGCGCGCGCAGGTGGAGAAGGGCAGCGTGATCCTGAGCTGGAGTGTGGACCCTGCCACAGAGGTGAGCCACCTGCTGGTGTACCTGCAACAAGGGAACGAATCCAAGCCAGTGCTGGTGCACCGTGTGACGGCACTTGCTTCGACCACTTCGCCCATGCCAGCGAAGGATGGTGACCTGTACCGTGTGCAGGCCGTGAACGACCGGGGTGTGAAGAGCCCATTGAGCGAGGCAGCGTTGGTGCGGATACCTTAGAGTGCGAGCGGCACGGGATACCTTGCCGAACGAGCGGGAACGAAGACCATGCGATCACTTGTCCGGATAACCCTGTTGCTGTGCTGCCTGCTCGTAGGCAGCGATCTGCGTGCGCAGCTTCCGCAGGGGTGGTCCTTCAGCAATCCGCTCATCATCGGTGCCGAACAGGGCCTGCTTTCCACAGCTATCCGGCAAGTGGTGCAGGACGATGAAGGTTTCATTTGGATCGCCACGGCCAAGGGCCTGCACCGCTTCGACGGCCAGCACATGCACGTCTTCCAGCACGATCCGAAGGACAGCACATCGTTGCCTTCGGATGACATCACGGCACTGGCGTTACAGGATGAATTGCTGTGGGTGGGCACTGCGGATGCCGGGCTGCTGCGTTTCGATCGGCGCACACACCGCAACCTTCAGTACCGGAACACCTCTAACGACCTCCGCTCCCTTGCCACAGACCGTGTCAACTGGTTGATGGTGGACCGGAGCGGACAACTATTCGTAGGCACCAACCTGGGTGAGATCTGCAAGTTCAACACCGCGACCAACGACTTCGATAGGATCCCGTTCCCAACGTTCACCGACATGTTCGCCGAACGCGTGCGCACACGCACCCATGCCATGGTGCAGGATATCCACGACGATGGCATTTATTGGATAACAGCTGCCCAAGGTTTACTGAAGCTTAGCGCGGCCACATGGAGCATGGAACACCTTCTGGTTCCGGTCACGGGAAACAACCAGGATAGGCGTATGAACGGCATGCGCGACGTGGTCCAGTGCGCCAACGGCGATCTGATCATCGGCACGTGGGGGGGCGGCGCCATTCGCTACGATGTTCGCCTGCAACGCTTTTCACGTTACGCCATATGGGAGGAAGGTGCCGTACGTCAGTTCACGAACACGTTCAATGCCGTGCTACTGGGGAACGACGGAACCCTGTGGCTGGGCAACAATGCGAAGGGTCTGGCGCTGCTCGATACGGTGGCCACGCACATCAAGGCACTGGACGCCCACGCCGTACCGGACATGGAAGGCATGAAAGGCCAGGGTATTTGGCACATGCATCAAACGACCGAAGGGGACGTCCTTGTGATCACGCGCCAGGATGTGCGACTGTTCTCGCCCCAGCGCCAACCCTTTACCCATTGGACGTATCAAGCTGCCTACAGGGAATATGTCGGCAGCAAAGGGATCGTCGCCATGCTACCCCGATCCGATGGGACGGTACTGTTCGCAGGATCCGGTCTCGATGGTGTGTATCGGATCGATCCCGGTACCGGCACCACGCACTACTTCCCGCCGCCGGCGGGTGTTTGGAACGAGCCCGAACGCGAGCACTTCTCCTTGTATGGGGTCTTGGAGAATGGCGAGGACCAGGTGCTTTTGGTCGGTCGATCGAAACTATACGAACTCGACCTCCGCAGCGGCCGTATGGAGTTGGCAAAGACCTCCTTCAACGACCATACTTGGAACACATTTTTCAATGGCATGGTGCGCCATTCTTCCGGCGACATCTATGTACTGGGAAGGCATGATGGGGTGATACGCCTGAGCCCCGACCTCTCCAATTTGCAGCAATACAAACCAGTACCCGGCGACAGCAACTCGCTGGGGCATGGCAATTACATCCACACTGCAGCAGAGGACCACCGGGGCAAGCTATGGGTGGGACACGAAAAGGGCTTTGCCGTTCTTGACCCGGACCTGGACCGCTTCGAGAACTTCGATGAACGCACACGCATCGACTCCCTGGCCACCTTGCGCGGTGTGATCGCAATGGCCTGTGATGCTCAAGGGCGCATCTGGATGGCCGATAGCCGGCGTGGTCTGGTGGTGGTGGACGACCCCATCGCACGCCCTTTTGCGACACGCACGCTGAGCAAAGGAAAAGGGATCCTCAACGAGCAGATCCACGGACTGGCCGCCGACGCGGATGGTGGCATGTGGACAGTGGGGGCGGCAGGGTTGGAACATCTTCAAGCGAACGGACAAAGTGCCGGAATACGGATGGCCCAAGGCCTGCCTTCCACATCCACACGGGGAGTGCTCACCGTACTGCCCGATGGACGACCAATGGGCGCTTCCGGCCCCAATATCTACTGGCAACGTTCACTCCAGTCGATGGCCCGGCCTCATGAATTATCCATTTACATCGCTTCCGTGAAGGTCTTCGAGCGCGAGTTGGACCCGCTCGCCACCTACCGAAGTTGGAACGAGTTGCGCTTCCTGCACGATCAGAATTTCTTCAGCATCCTGCTTTCGGCGATCGATCCGCGCGGCATCCATGCACACCGCTTCCAATACGAGTTGTATCCCTTCAGCGGCGGATGGACCGATGCCGGACCTGACCGCACCGCCGTGTTCACCAATGTGCCGGGAGGCAAGTACACCTTCCGTGTGCGCGCCGTGGCTACTGATGGTTCGGTGCTGGGCCAGCTCGAAATGCCGCTGGTGATGGTGCCGCCATATTGGGAAACGTGGTGGTTCCGCAGCGCCGTAGTGTTGGCATTCCTGGCATTGATCTACGCCTTCTACCGCATCCGCATCCAAGCCATCCGCAAGGAAGCACACTTGACCACCGCATTCAACAAGCGCCTGGCCGATGTGGAGCTCACCGCGCTGCGCGCGCAGATGAACCCACACTTCCTCTTCAACGCATTGAACAGCATACGCCACCATGTTCTGAACAGCAGACCGGAGGAGGCCGATCGTTACCTGAGCAAATTCGCGCGGCTCATCCGCCTGATCCTGGACCACAGCGACCAACGCAGCGTGCCGCTTGCCGAAGAGCTTCAGGCCCTGCGCCTCTACCTCGAATTGGAAGCTTCCCGCTTCGACGACAAGTTCAGCTTCCACATCCAGGTGGATCCGTCGGTAGATACCAGCACCACGATGGTCCCGCCCATGCTCATCCAGCCCTATCTGGAGAACGCCATCTGGCACGGCTTGATGCAGAAGAGCGAAGGCGGCGAACTGGTGCTGCGCATCGGGCGCGAAGGTGCTCGCCTGTGCATCGAGGTGGAGGACGATGGCATCGGTCGTGCGAAGGCCGCCGAGATCAAGAGCCGTAGCGCGCTGAAGAAACGCAGCATGGGCATGTCCATCACCCAGCAACGCCTGGCCATGATCGAGAAACAACAGGGCATCCGCTGCGACCTCCAGGTGGAGGACCTGGTGCTGCCCGATGGCGAGCCCGGCGGCACACGCATCACCCTCATGATCCCACTTAACTGACATGCTCAGCGCCATCCTCATCGACGACGAGCGCCACTGTTGCGAGACCTTGCGCTACCTGCTGGAGAAGCATCCGCATCGCGTGCGCGTCGAAGCCGTGTTCCAGGATCCGAAGAAGGCATTGGAGTACCTGCGGGAACATCATCCGGACGTGCTCTTCCTGGACATCGAGATGCCGGGAATGAACGGTTTCCAATTGTTGGAGGAACTCGGTGTGACGCAGGGTGAAGTGATATTCACGACAGCCTACGACCGCTTTGCTGTGAAAGCCTTCAAGGTGAATGCGATCGACTACCTGCTGAAACCCATCCAGGAGGACGAGTTACTGGCCGCGCTGGACAAGGTGGAGGCCCCACGCAGCAACGGTGGCAATGCCCTTCCCGCTTTGGAAGAACGCATGCGCCAACTGATGCAGGACTTGCAAGCACCGGTGCGAAAGGGCCAGCGCATCGCCTTCAGCACTGTGCATGGGCTTGATCTGGTGGAGGCCGACGACATCATTTGCTGCCAGAGTGAAAGCAACTACACCCGTATACACCTCACCGGCGAGCGCCGCATTTTGGTGAGCAAGACCCTGCGCGAAGTGGAGGAGCAACTGCCGGAGGACCGCTTCCTGCGCGTACACCACAGCTACGTGGCGCACATGGACCATGTGCAGAAATACCTGCGCGGCGATGGTGGCACGTTGGTGATGGACAACGGCATGGAGGTGAAGGTGTCGCGGAACAGGAAGGAGGTGGTGGTGGAACGTTTGGGGGGATAATAAGGATCGCTCTATCAGGTAGTTCGAACCCATGCCCAGAGCGTGAGCAGACGCTCCCATGGCAAGGGTTTGGCGCCATTCCCGCAAGCGATCCATTGTCCGGCCGATCGCGACCCAAACCATATCAGCGCACATTGTGCCCACCTTTGTACCATGGTCGCTTGTCGTTCGCCGATCACATTGCTTGCCCTGCTTGCCGCGATGTCCGTGCTTGCCCAAGTGGACAGCCTGCCTCCGCCAATTGTCCTCGACACTGTGATCGTGGCTGACGCAGCTCCCGAGCGGGTCGGACCGGAAGCTGCGCCCATGGTAGACAACGACACCCTGACGTGGCGCCAACGACATTCTCCTAAAAAAGCTTCGCTCCTTTCCGCAGTACTGCCCGGTGCGGGGCAGATCTACAACCGGAAGTATTGGAAGGCCCCCATTGCCTGGGCCGGCTTGGGCACTTGTGTCTGGTTCATCCAGGACAACACGCGGGAATATCAGCGCTACCGCAAGGCCTACATCGCCTTGGTGGACGACGATCCCGATACGATCGATGAGTTCGAGGGGCAGTATTCGCCGGCAGAGGTACTGGAGGTGACCGACACCTACCGCCGTTGGCGCGACCTGAGCTACATCGCCTTCGGTGTGGTGTACATGCTGAACGTGGTGGATGCTTCGGTGGACGCCCACTTCGTGCGTTTCGATGTGAGCCCTGAACTGAGCATGGGGCTGGGTCCTTCGTGGAGCACTTTGGCACAAGGGGCGCCGGGCCTGAGCCTTTCGCTGGCCTTTCGTTGAGCCGCCATTGGTACGGCCCACGCGCCGTTCACATGTGTTCACAACGCCGCCTTGTCCCGTCCGGTTAACTTCGGCGCCGTTCAGAAGGCTCCGTTCGCATTGTCCGATGTTCGAACTACGCGACCGAAGCACTTACACAGCACCATGCGCATCGCCATTTACGGTTACGGCAAAATGGGCAGGGCCATCGATGAGGTGGCCCAGTCGCGCGGCCATGAGGTGATGTTGCGCGTGGGTTCCGCCAATGCCGATGCAGTTCCCGATGGTGCGGACATGATCATCCAGTTCAGCCGGCCTGACCAGGCGGTGCCCAATATGGAGCAGGCCCTGTCCTGGGGGATACCCATCGTGGTGGGCACCACGGGTTGGTACGACCAGCTCCCTGCCGTGCGTTCCATGGTGGAAACACACAAGGGATCCTTGCTCTGGGCCAGCAATTTCAGCATCTGCGTCAACCTGTTCTTCCGCATCAACCGGCAACTTGCCGCGCTGATGAACGGGCAGCCCGCCTACCACGCGCACATCGACGAGATCCACCACATCCACAAGCTCGATGCACCCAGCGGCACGGCGATCTCCCTGGCGCGCGACATCGATCTGCGCACCTTGCGTTACGCTGGTTGGTTACAGGCACCACTGGGATCAGGAGATCTGCAGGCGGACACCTCCCCTGCTCCCATTCCCATCATGAGCGAACGCACTGGCGAAGTACCCGGCAAGCACAGTGTCACCTGGACCGGTCCGGACGATCGCATCACCATCACCCACGAAGCGTTCGGCCGCACCGGTTTCGCCACCGGCGCCGTGGTCGCAGCGGAATGGTTGCTGGGCCGCAAGGGCCTGTTCACCATGGACGACGTGTTCGACATCCATTGAAGAAACCTGTGCGCATCACATTCCACTAATCCAGAACCCGTGATCCCCTACCTCTTTCTCATCGCCTACTTCATCGTGCTGCTGGCCAGTCTTTGGAAAGTGTTTCTGAAGGCGGGCCAACCGGCATGGGCCGGGTTCGTGCCGGGCTACAACATCCTGATCTGGCTGAAGATCAGCGGCAAGCCCTGGTGGTGGATCTTCCTGTTCCTGGTGCCGGGCGTGCAGTTGCTCATGTTCATCATCATGAACGTGAACATCAGCATCGTGCTGGGCGAACGCAACCTCAAGGACCATGTGCTGATGACCTTCCTGCCCTGGTGGAAGATCCCGCAACTGGCTTACTCGGAGAAGGCGTACGTCGGACCGATCCCCCCGGCCCAACGCAAGCGCGGCATGTTGGGACAGTGGGGCGATGCCATCCTCTTCGCGGTGATCGTGGCCACGGTGTTCCGCACCTACACATTCGAGGCCTTCACCATCCCTACCCCGTCCATGGAGAAGAGCCTGCTGGTGGGCGATTACCTCTTCGTGAGCAAGCTGAGCTACGGCCCGCGCATGCCCATGACGCCCATGACCTTCCCTTTCACGCACCACACCATGCCCTTCACCGCCAGCACGCCCTCTTTCGTGAACTGGTTCAACATGAAGTATCGGCGCCTGCCCGGCTTCGGGGAGCCACAACGCGGCGATGCCGTGGTGTTCAACTTCCCCGAGGGCGATACGGTGGTGGCCAATTTCCAGAACCAGAGCTACTACCAGCTGGTGCGCGATCACGGCAGGCAGAAGATCCACAACCCGAATTTCAGGCTCACCAACGTGATCGACGGCAAGGAACAGCAGGTGCCGATGGGTGACATCCTGGTACGCCCACTGGACAAGCGCGAGAACTACATCAAACGCTGCACGGGCGTGGCCGGCGATACCTTGGAAGTACGCAGCGGCTATGTCTACATCAACGGGGTGAAGGAAGTGCTGCCGGAGTTCGCGCAGTTCGGTTACGAGACCAACCTGAAGACCTGGAACGACCGCACCGAACAGGTGTTGAAGTTGCAGTACGATGTGAGCGTAGGCGACATCGGCGGTGGCGCTTCGGGCGAACGCGGTCAGGTGAACGTGGCATTGACCGAACATCAGGTGGCCCAGCTGAAAGGCAATGCGATCCTCGGCGACCTCGAACGGCAGGACCACCCCAAGGGCTATGTGCCGCGCGGTGCCAAGCTCCCATTCTTCCCGAACGATCCACGTTACGATTGGAGCGAGGACAACTTTGGCCCCATCTGGATCCCGAAGAAAGGTGCCACCGTGCAACTGGATCTGGACAACCTCCCGATCTACCGCCGGATCATCAGCCTGTATGAAGGCAACGCGTTGGAAGTGAAGGGGGGCACGATCCTGATCAACGGCGAAGCGGTCACCAGCTACACCTTCAAGCAGGACTACTACTGGCTGATGGGCGACAACCGCCATCGCTCGCAGGACAGTCGCTTCTGGGGCTTCGTGCCGCACGACCATGTGGTGGGCAAGGCCGTGCTGGTCTGGTTCACCAAGGACCCCTACACGGGCATCCGCTGGAAACGCTTGTTCTCGCGGGTGCGGTGAGCGCGGTTCGCAGCCAACGGCGTATCGGTCTGGCGATCATCCTCGCGTGTATCATCGTACTGGTGTTCCTGGTGCAAGTGCATGTGGAACGTTTCCGGATAGCAGGCTTGTCCATGTTACCCGGGATCGGTCCTGGCGATGTGGTGTTGGTGAACAAGCTGGCCTACGGCGTGCGCACCTCGAATGGGCGCCTGCCGGGTTTGGGCAGCATACAAAGGGGCGATGTGATCGTGATGCACCACCCTGCCTACGACACCGTGGTCGTGGATCATGAGCACCAGACCTATCGACAACTCGTGCGCGACCACGGGCGGGCCAATGTGCATGATATCAACTACGCAGTTCCGATGATCATGGATGGCAGCATACAAAACGTTCCCATGGGGCGTGTGGAGTACCGCCCGATCGCGGACCGGGTTCCCATGGTGGCGCGTTGCATAGCCCTGGCCGGCGATACGGTACAGATCCGGCGATCCTTCGCATGGGTGAATGGAATTCCGGAGAAGGACACGCTACGCTATTGGGTGGATCACCGGATAAGCACCATGGACGACAC
>JBGTIB010000202.1:0-4822 GCA_041745875.1 Flavobacteriales bacterium
CCTGCCAGTCCCATTCATCGAAGAACCAGCAGTTGCCATAACTGTAAACGAGTTTCAGGTTGTAAACGGCCAACAGAACAAAAACCGTGATCGGCAACCAGCGTCCCCAACGTTGAATGCTCCAGTGTGTCCAGCCAGCCAGGGGAAATGCGAACAAGGCGAGGTATTCCACCATGGTGCGGCTCCCGAAGCCACAGCCGAAGTGCCATACCCACCACGATGCCCCGAGGTAGCTAACAGCAAGGAACGCGAGGATCGACCCACCTGCTGAGCCACGATCACCATTCTTCCAAGTGATCAGAGCGGCCAGTAGGACCAAGGCGTAGATCGGCGTGTAGGGAAAGAGACCGTTGTTCGGTGAGAACCAGAAGCGTGTCAATTCCGGAGAGACCCAGTTCGTGAACCCTTCATCCACATAGGGCCAGGTGAATGCACTGCCGAAGGCGTACTGCCAGTAGACCAGTTGGGGTGCCCAGACCAGTAATGCAGGCAACAGTACGAGAAGTACGCGGCTTGCAGTAATACTGGCTTGGATGCGTTGCCAGCCGGAACGCCAGTCATCCGCACCAACGAACGGGGCCACCAGCAGGAACACCGCATTGGTGGGACGCACGAGGACGATCAATCCGGCGGTAATGCCGATCAGCACCAAGACATTTCGATGCTGTGGAGCATGGAACCAGCGATCAAGCAGGAAGAGGAGCATCGCAAAGAGGAAGAACGAATACACGTGCGACATGCCCGGATCGCCAATGGTGTAGAAGAAGAGATTGGAGCCCGCATAGAGCGCAAGAAGGACCCAGGCGCTCAGCCGATCACCATATCGCTTCCGAAGTATGAGGAAGAGGAACAAAAGCCCCAGTGAAAGCAGCACCGGTGCGGCCACATCCACGATCACATGGTCCAATGGTCCGTATGCATGGGTCGGTAATCCCAAGACTTTGGCCACGCCGTGACCGATCACATAGAACGGCGCTTGGAGCATGGCCACTCCCGCAGTGTACTTGGTCACCACGCGCCCGCTCAGTGTATCCAGCTTGAAGCCATTGCCGGTCAGCGTGTCCAGTCCGTCCGGGAATTCCCGCGCATCAAATCCGAACTGGGTTGCGGCTGGCAGGTACACGAAATAGCCGCCGCGATCGCCCCAAAGCTCACCGTGGTAGGAGTAAGGCTCGGCATGGCTGTGCCTGTTCAATGCCAGGAAGACATTGATCCCTGTGAAGAGAAGAAGGATGATAGCGATGGCACGGGACTGCACGGAGCCGAAAATAGGCGCATCACCGTCGCCCTACACCATATCGGAGCGTAACTCCAGCACTGTGATCTCCGGTGGCATGCCCACCCTTCCAGGGAAACCGATGAAGCCGAAGCCGCGGTTCACGTAGAGCTGCTGTCCGCCTTCATCGTAGAGCCCCGCCCAGTGCTTGTACACCCACTGTGCAGGGCTGTACTGCGTTCCTCCGATCTTCACACCCAGTTGTGCGCCGTGCGTGTGGCCACTCAGCGTAAGGTCGATACCTGTGCCTTGCACCTGATGTTCCCAGTGCGTGGGGTCGTGACTGAGCAGGATCCTGAAGGGAAGTTGCTCGCTGCCACGGATGGTCTTAGCGAGATCGCCGTACTGCTGGAAACGATGCCCCCAGTTCTGAACACCGAGTAGACCGATACGCTCGCCATCCACTTCGATGGTGGTATTCTCGTCCAGCAACAAACGGAATCCCATCTCCTTGTGGATGGCCTTCAGACGCTCCAGGTTGGCCGCTTTATCCGCCTGACTGGACCATTTCGGGTAGTCGCTGTAGTCGTGGTTGCCGAGCACGGAGTACTTGCCCAGTCGCGCTTCCAGTCTTGCCAGCTCAGCGATGAAGGGTTCGGCCTCGTCGGCATAGTCGTTCACCAGATCACCGGTGAAGACGATGATGTCCGGCTTCTCGGCATTGATCAGGTCGATACCATTGTGTACCAAACCAAGGTCGTTACCGTAGCTGCCCAGGTGCATATCGCTGATGTGTACCACACGCAAGCCATTGAATGCCTTGGGAAGCTTGGCTGACCGTACCGGCACACGGGCCACATTGAAACGGCTGCGGCCCTTCGTCACGCCATACAGTACACCGGTGAAAGGGATCGTTGCCACGATCAGTCCGAGCTGGCTCAGGAAACGCACACGGTCGATCGCTTCACCGGGGGCGTCCATGGTGCCAGGCAGCAGTTTGGCCCACAGCCAACGTCCAAGGTGCAACAGGTCATCCAAACCGTGGAACACCACCATGACCAGCTTCGGAAGGAAAAAGAGCAGGAACAGTGCAACGAGTGAGAAGGCATAGCTGTGATCCCTCCGCTCCTGTGAACTCTGCATGGTCACGACACTGTACACCATGACGGCCAGGATCCCGATGCTCACGAACCAGTACAGGAAGCGCACGATACGGCGTACGGTCAGACTATGGTTGCCAAGCGCAGTATTCAGACCTTTGAACGCATAAAGGTCGATCAGGATCAGAAAGACCAGAAAGATGGCGAAATTGCGTACCGCAGACGGGGACATGAAGGCGAAGGTAGGTGAGGTGCGAGTCGCTGTTCCGGATGGAGGATTTCTTTAACACACGGCTAAGCAAATGGTTCTACGTAGTACGCTGTTCGTCTTGGGGTCGCTGTTCGTCAGTGCCTCATTGTGCGCCCAGCCAACCTGGAAAAGGGTATATGGTGGATTTGACGTGGACATTGCCTATGACGCTGTTGCCACGAATGATGGTGGGGTCGTCGTGGTAGGTTCCACCGGAAGCTTTGGACAGGGCTCCTCGGATGTGTACTTGTTCAAGGTGGATGAGAACGGTATCAGACAGTGGTCCACGACCTTGGGCAGCTCCGCGTTGGAAACCGCAAGTGCCTTGGTGGAAATGGATGATGGCGGTTTCTTGATCGTGGGTGCGACCAATGCCACGCCATCAGGTGATTATGATGGCCTGGTGATGCGGACCGATGCGGATGGACAATTGGTGTGGCAGCGGAGCTATGGAGGTGGGGATTGGGACTTCCTGTATGGTGTGGACCGAACAACGGACGGTGGTGCCTTGCTGGCAGGTCTCACGTATAGCTGGAATGCTGTTGGAGACGCCTGGTTGCTGCGCATTGATGCCCTTGGCGATACGCTTTGGACAACGCGACATGGTGGCCCTGGCTACGCAGATGCTCGTTCGGTCAAGGTGACCCCGGATGGGGGTGGAGTCCTCGCTGGTGTCACTACCGATGGTGATGGTGACAAGGATGCGCTCGTCATCAAGTTCGACTCCAACTCGGCTGTCGATTGGTCCGAAGCATATGGAGGGGACAGCCTGGACCTTGCCCGTGACATCATCCTGACCAACGATGGGGGATATTCGGTGGTGGGCATTTCAGAGAGTTTTGGGTCGGTAACGGAGCATTACCATTTCAAACTGGATGTAACAGGAGCGCTGGAGTGGGAGCGGAACTGGGGGCAGGTCGCTGATCAGGAAGGGTTCCAACACATACAATTGGACAACGACGAGTATGCGTCGATCGGTTTCGTCACACAGGGCGGGGCAGGTGGCAAGGACATGTTCCTGTTGAAGAGCAACTGGCAGGGCTATTTCATACTCGGACAGACACAGGGTGGAACAGAGGATGAGATCGGGTACTCCTTGCTGCGCATGGATGGGGGATACCTCATGTGCGGTATCACGGAGTCATATGGCGCTGGTATGTGGGATGTATTCCTGGTGCGGACGAATGAAGTCGGGTTCACGGATTCGGACGAGGTCATCACCTCCTTCGACCCCCTCTCCATCAACGATCCCACATCTGCTACCACCACCCCTGCGCTTTACCCCAACCCATCGGATGGCACCTTCAACCTGGCCAATGACTTGGACGTGACGGATCTCCGCTTCCTGGATGCCGCTGGTCGGTTGGTCTTCGAACCGATGCTGCCAAGCGGTACCACGACCATCCAAACCGGTCTGCCTTCCGGCAGCTACTTCGTGGAAGCCTTGCTGCGCGATGGAAGCCTGCGACATGCCCGAGTCCTCATCGTGCGGCCTTGAACATGTCCGCCGGCATAGCGCCTTTGCGCGGGTACCTCGTTCTTGGCCACCTCTTGTTCCTCGGCCTCCTCATCCTGTCGCTGATCCACTTCCGTGAAAGGGTGGTGCACGTGGATTCCGCATTGCAGTTCTTCAAGTGGGTGCAGCAACCCGGTCTGGAAGTGGAGGCCTACCGTTATTCGGCGATCATTCCCCAGGCGGTCGTGAAGCTGGTGCGGTCCACAGGGGCAAGCCTAACTTCATTAATGCAAACGGCCAGCGCCATGCATGTGCTGGTGGGCTGGGTCATCTTCGCGTTGTGCGCCCATGCATGGCGCAGGCCATGGGTCGCGGTGGCAGTGGCATTGGCAACCGTGCTTTGTACGCGGCTCACCTTCTACGGCATCGTGCTGGAGGCCAACTACCTGCTGTGTTATCCCTTCCTCCTTGTGGCCCTGCTCGATGGTCCCATCCGCTATCGAAATGGGCCCATGGCGCTGACTGGCGCCTTGCTTGCTTTGTTCATGGTGCTGCTCGTACATCCACTCGGTTTTCTCATTGCCCTGTACGTGGCGGTTTATTTCCTGCTCATTTCGCCAGGTGTCCGCTACAGTGCCATGCTGTTCGGTGGTATCGCACTGCTGTGGGGAGCGTTCGGCCGGTGGCTGCTTCCTCCCTCGGGGTATGAAAGCGATCTGTACCAAGCCGCCGTGGATGGTGTCGGCATGCTGGGCACAGTGCCTGAAATGGCATCGTTCGACTTCCTCCGGGGTCATACC
>JBGTIB010000203.1:0-4744 GCA_041745875.1 Flavobacteriales bacterium
GCAGGTACCGATAAAAGCCATAGGCCTTGCGCCTGCAGCCCTCAATGGTTCACCTGCTGTCCTGCACGGTCCTCTCCGGTGGATCTGTCACCTCCAAGTTGCAAAAACTTGGACGGGGCAAGTCTAGAGTCAGCCCTTTTCTGACACGCACTACCTCACAGCCAATGGCGTTGCCATGGGCTGGTATGAGGTCAGGCCTTCAGCCTTCCACGCGTTCGGGGCTGAGATGTACACACCGCAGCCTCCTGAAGGCCGACCTCCCGAAGCGCACATAGTACCTTGGTACAAGAACCATGTCCAAAACACATACTACGATGCGTATCAGATCTCTACAGCTTCCCCTATCAGTCGCGATCGGCCTTTGTATTTCACTACCTGCCAGTGCACAAAAGGTCGAGAACAAGGTCATCAAAGAGTCCTTGCAAAGCGAGGAGGGCAAGTACAAGATCGTTCAGGTCGTCAGTGGCATTCGCAACCCATGGGCGATCGCTTGGCTGCCCGATGGGCGCATGCTGGTGACCCAACGCGCGGGACAACTATTCCTGGTGGATGGTGACAAGATCACCGAAGTGGAGGGAACACCTGATGTGTACATGAAAGAAGATCGCTAGTCCGCTCCCGCGGGCGGAAATCAGGGTGGACTGCTCGATGTGGTCGTCCATCCGGACCATGCGACGAACGGCTGGATCTACTTCACCTATTCGAGCCCGGGTGATCCCGATGGTTTCACCGGCGGGAAGGACAAGGGAACCGGCACCGCGGTGGCCCGCGCCAAGCTGAGCGCCGATGGATCGAAGCTGGAAGCACTGGAGACGATCTACGGCCAGGTCCCCAAGACCGAACCCGGCAGGCACTATGGATCACGCATCGTATTCCCCGGTGATGGCACCTTGATCTTCTCCATCGGTGATCGTGGTTTGCGCCACCCCTCACAGGATCTCACCGATCCTGCGGGATCCATGATCCGGATCAAGGAAGGCGGTGGTGTGCCTGACAACAATCCATTCATCGGCAAGCCTCCCGGGAATATCAGGCCCGAGATATGGTCCTTCGGTCATCGCAATAACCAAGGCATGGCGCTTCACCCCTTGACCGGTGATCTGTGGGCCACCGAGCATGGACCCAATGGCGGAGACCTGTTGCATCGCGTTCAGGCCGGGAAGAACTACGGCTGGCCGCTCGTTGCGGTGGGCACTGAATATTCCACCAGTGAAAAGATCGGCGTGGGGCAGGAAGCTCCTGGTGTCGAACGCCCTGTTCACGTTTGGAAGGAACCAGTCGCGCCTTCGGGACTTGCTTTCTACACCGGTGATGCCTTCCCCGGCTGGAAGGGGAACCTCTTCGCCGGTTTCCTACGCGGCCAACACGTAAGCAGGCTGGTGGTCAAGGATGGCGCGGTGGCCCATGAAGAAGTGCTCCTGAAAGGCGAGGTCGGCCGGATCCGCGATGTGCGGATGGGACCGGATGGCTTCATCTATGTGGCCACCGATGAGAAGGATGGTGGGGTGTATCGGTTGGAGCCGGTGCGGTGAATGCCGATCCCAACGGGACCGCCAATTCGATCCGCACTAATGCGGGCTTCGGCAACCTTAAAGCCCCGCCTTTCTCAAACGCTCCTCCATGGCACGGTCCTGCAAGGCGGGTTCCAGTGAGATCGCCTGGTGATAGCTTGATGCGGCTGCCGACATGTCGCCGAAATGCAGGTGGAAACTGGCGATGTTGTAGTGCAGAATGCCTTGTGCCGGAGCTGTGGCCACCGCCTGCTCCAACAAGGCCAGGGCACGTGCCCGGTGCTGCGGACCAAGGTCCACAAGTACACCGGCCAAGCCGGCCAGTATCATGGGATCGCCCGGCCGTTCGCGGAGGGCCCGTTCAAAATAAGCCTGCGCCTGCACGGGTTGCCCGCGTTGATGCCAGGTCCGGCCCAGGAAGGCATTGCAGTTGAAGTGCCCCGGCTGTTGGGCCAGGACCCGTTCGCATAGCGTAATGGCTTCTCCCGGTTGGTCCCGGGCCGACAATACGGCCGCAAGTTCAGCCATGTTGAGCACATCGTATGGGTCCGTGCGCAAGGCACGTCGCAAGTGGAACTCCGCCTTGGCCAGATCGGTCCATGGGGCGGGTGCGTTGCGGCAGAAAGTGCCTAAATTGAGATTCAGCAAGTGGCCCAGACTATCGTATACCAGCATGCCTTGCATCAACTCGAGCATACGGACAAAGTGCCCCTGCTGCTGGTAGAGTTGGGCCAGTCCCATCGCCGTCATCAGGTCCGTTGGATCCAATGCCAGAGCCTCCTTGTACAAGGTCACCGCGGCATCCGTTCTTCCTTGCGCGGCCGCACTTTTCGCCTCACCCCGCAAGGCGCTCAAACGCATGGCAGGATCCTCCTGCTTGCTTCTCCGGAAAAGCCTCTCTGCCAGTTCGGGTTCCTTGCGCTGCTGGTTGAGCACCTGTGCAAGTAATAGTGCAGCCCGGGTACGGCTGCTGTCCTGCCACAGCTCCTCGCGCAGCAAGCGTTCCGCACGTGCCAGATCCATGGCCTCGTTCTGTGTTCCCAATAGATGCGCCAGGTGGTGCATCGCACCGAGGTAGGAAGGGTCCGCTTCAAGGGCACGCTCGAAACACCGTTGTGCATCACCAATACGACCTTCGCTCTGCGCGATGAGGCCCAGCATGTCCCACACATCGGCCCGTGTGCTGTCCACCCGATAGGCTTGCGCAACCAGCTGTTTGGTCAGTATCGGATCGAACAGCGCAGGATCGTTGTCGTTCGCCACAATGCCCACCAAGGCCAATATTACACTGGCCACGCGTGGTTCGATGGCGATGGCACGCTGGAAGTAGGGGATCGCAGCGGCCTGCTCGCCCATGCCCACCAGCATGTGACCTTTCCCGGCAAGGGCATGTGCATGGTCCGGTTCCCTGCGCAGTACGTCATCCACCTCAAGCATGGCACGAGTATGATCTCCCAGTTGGAAATACGCGTGGGCCAGGTGCAACTGAACGGTAGTGAGCCCTTCCCGGGTGACCACCGGCGTGGTGTGCAGCATGGCCAACACTTCTGAGTAACGGTCCTGATCGAACAGTACGTTCGCCATGCCCACTTCAACAATGGTGTTGGCCGCCATCAGGATCCGGATGGCGGCACTGTCCGAAAGCGTTCGGAAAGCGCGCAAGCCCATGGTACCGCTGAACGGC
Source organism: Flavobacteriales bacterium (assembly GCA_041745875.1). Taxonomy (GTDB): domain Bacteria; phylum Bacteroidota; class Bacteroidia; order Flavobacteriales_F; family PHOS-HE28; genus PHOS-HE28. The sequence goes on from JBGTIB010000203.1 coordinate 3,196, forward strand.
TTGACGTGCGTGGTATCGGCATATCGCAATTCGATGCGGCCGCTGTCGGTGGCAGTCGGTTCGTAGAGTTCACCGAAGAGCACCACCCTTGCCCGGTGCTTACGGGCCAGCGCGACGGCCTCCTCTTCACTGTAGGTGGTGGCAAGGGCTGAGGTATCCATAAGCACACGCGTGGGCAATGGCAGGTGCGTGGCACGGTCCTCCAAGCGCTTTCGCAATGCCTCGGGAATGTTTATCCGCACGTTCGGGTCATCCTGCAACACGGCGAAGGGCAACAGCAGAACGCGGAACTCCTGTGACGATACCGCCACTCCTTGCGCTTCCGTATCGTTGGTCGCCTTGGGCCAGGCCCACCAAATTACCACTGGCACCAACATCGCCATTACGACCCCGGCAAGCAGCCATGCCCGGCGTGATCGTGCAGGAGTTGCAGTGGCGATCTCCTGCGCCGTTACATCTCGCACAGGCTCCGGAGTCAACACCGGTATGGCAGCCAGCCGCAGCTCCTCGTTGATCCGCAGCTGTTCCTCCAGGCGCTCCTCGATGCTGCGCAGCCTCGCCTCGCCCTGGGCGATCATGGCATTGTGTTCCCTGCGTTGGGTCTCGCCTTCCTCGCGCACCTGTGCATCCCGCAGCCGCTCCTCTGCCAACTGTCTTGCAATGCCGTCACGCTCCTGTTCCAACCTGCGCAAGGGGTCCGCATCACGCATGGCCCCGATCAATTGCACGGGTACCGGCAGGCGGAGGAACTCGCCATACAACAAGGTGGTGGCCGAGCGCAATGCCGTCATACCCAGTTCCACATCGGCAGGGCGCAATGGTTCACCGTGTGTAGCTGTGTTGCCATGAACACGCAACACATGCAATGCAGTGAGCATTTGTGCCGATACCAACCCGTTCCGCTGGATCAGCACCAACAGGTCCTGGAAGCTTCGGTCCGCGACCGCCTCACGTGCCCGGGCCTCCGGCCATGCGTGATATACCGCGATGCGCGCCATGCCCTCCGCAGAAAGCCGCGCCTGCATCAATGCCGTTCGTCCCTCACCCGCAGCATGAAGCGCAAATGCCTGCGTGCTCCATTGCACGAATTCCTTCAACAATTCCTGGGTCGGCTCGGGCATCGCAGCGCTAAGATGCAGCAGGGATCCGCTTCATCCGCCATTCCGTCCGGTAACGCCTGTCCCCACTGGACTTTCTGGCATTGATGATCATCATGAACTGTCAGTTCTACCGTTGTAGCTTCACGGTGTGGGGCTTGTTCGGGGCCTGCGCATCTCAATAAATCAACATGCCCAATGCTGTCCAATCATTCACCCTGGTTTGTCGACCCAGTGGGTCGACGCTACGGGTGCATTCGGGCCAGCATGGTGCGGACCGTCACCCTCTGAACTACTAAACATGGATCTGAACAAATTCACCATCCGCTCCCCGCAGGCCATCCAACAGGCGCAGACCATCGCCAGCGGATACGGCCAGCAGATGCTCGAGAACGGCCACCTGCTCAAGGGCATCCTGGAAGTGGATCCCGATGTGACGCCCTTCCTGCTGA
>JBGTIB010000204.1:0-16427 GCA_041745875.1 Flavobacteriales bacterium
TCGCAGAGCTCCTCCACGCCGATCTCGTGGAAGCCGCGCTCCTGCAACTCCTTGGTGAGCAGGTCCACCAGGCCGATCTTCAGTTGGGCGGCTTTCCGTTCCCGCAATCCCGGCTGCGCTGTGGTGTTCAACATAATGTCCAATAGTTAAATAGTGAACAAAGGTAAATAAATAGATCCTGGTCGCGCAAGTACCCTCGGAACATCCGGGATCAAGACTTGACGTAAGTAGGCTTTGATGGCCAGCGATGGAACGGCCTGGGTGTAGATACCAGCCTACTGTGCAGTTCCCTGCTTTGGTCCGTCCAGCCCCTGCAGGAAACCCTGCACGATGCTCAGTATGATGCTGAACCCCAGCGCCCACCAGAAGTTCTCCACCACGAAACCGGGCACGATGCGCGCGGCCAGCAGCACGATCCCCGCATTGATCACCAGGATGAAAAGGCCCAGGGTCACCACGGTGATCGGCAGTGTGAGAAGCACCAACAACGGTCGCAACAAGGCGTTCAGCAGCCCCAGTACCACAGCCACCAGCAGGCCGGTCACGAAGTCCTCGGCATGCACCCCGGGAAGCAACAGGTCGGTGACAAGAACGGCGATGGTGGTGATGATAAGACGAATGATCAAGTTCATGGCGGAAAAGTAAGAAAGGGCCCGCAGGCCCCTTCCCATGTGCTGTTCGGTGGTGCTACTGCTTCACAAGTTTCGCCGTGGCAGCACGGCCTTGCTGTGTCACCACCAGGAAGTAGGCACCCGCCGCCTTGTCGCTGATGTCCAACGTACGGTCGTAGCGACCGCTGAAGGCGCTGATCTGTTCCTCGTAGACGCGCTCGCCGGTGGCATCGTGCAAGACGACGCGCAGATCGCCGCGTGCTGGAGCAGTGAACGAGACCCGCACGAAGTCGGTACCGGGATTCGGGAAGGTGCGCAGGTCCTCCAGTGCGAGTTCATTGTCAATGCCCTTCACACCCTTGTTCCGGAGCAGTGCTTTCTCCTCTTCGCTCAGCTTGCGGTTCTCGATCGTCACACGCATTTCGCGACGGATCTTGGTGCCCAGTTCCTTGCCCAGGTGTTCCATCTCTTCGCGTAACACTTCCATCTCGCGACGGAATTCCTCCTGGTCCACGGGGTTGCTTCCCTCCCAGCTGTAGTTGTATTTAAGCTCTGGTGCATCCACATCCATGTGTTTCATGAAAACATGCCCTTGGGTCTCACCGAGCGTACCCGAAAGCTCGATCGTGGCACCATCGCGCAACACGGTAAGGCTGACCGTATCACCGGGTTTCATACCCCGGATCGAATTGCGCAGGGCTGTGAAATCCGCCACCGCTACACCATTGATCACAGTCACCACATCACCGCTGCGCAGGTCCATGTCTTCGGCGGCAGAACCTAGCTCCACCTTGCCGATCATGGCCCCCTTGTCACTGGTAATCTCCCCCGGGTTCACACCGAGGAAGGCGCGCTTCTCAGCCATGCCCTCGAAATAGGAACGTCCGAATTCTTCTCCAGCCTTGTCCATGTAGCGGTACGCGTAGGCCCCGGCCTTTCTTTCCTGCAGTGCGACCGTGGCCTTGTGCGTCTTCTTTCCTCGGTACCAGGTGACCTCCACGGTGTCACCGGCCTTGTGTGCACGGATCGCCTCCACCAGCTCCTGCGGGTTCCCGATGTGGCGATCATCGATCTTCGTGATCACATCGTCCACCAGCAGTCCGGCCGCTTCGGCTGCGGATCCAGTTATTGTTTCCAAGACCACCGCGCCGCTTTCCGCAGGCACTTTTGTACGCGTACGGACATCATCGTCAAGTGGTGCGGAAACGACACCGAGGTAGGCACCGCCGGACCATGCCGCAGCACCCGAGCCCGGCATCATGCGGAATGCGCGCTCCAAGGCTTCGCCCTCATGGCCTTCCTGCCAGCGCCGGATATCGATGGAGACATTGTCGCCATCGCTTTGGATGTCAAGTCCTTCCCAGATGCCCAGTTCGCGCAGCGCTTCCTCGATGGCATCGGGATCGGTGCCGTCCAGTTCGCGCACCGTGGTGGTGGTCTCGCCGTTCTCCGTGCTTTGTACCTCGATGGTCACTTTCCGGTCGGGGGCATCGCTTTGGGCCTTGGTCCGTTTGGGGCCGACGAATACGACGGCGAGAAGTACGAGTATCAGTATGCGTGCCTTCATGATCGTGCGGTTATTGGTTCGCACCGAAATTATCGCCGTGCACCGGGGGGTGCGTTGTTAACGAAGGTGAAGAAGTGTTGATCCGGTGATGGACGGTTCGGCCATGGGCGAACTGTTACCGAGACGGCAAGAAGTAAATGCTCAACCATGGTGAAAGGGTGAGAAGGTGCGAGGGTGCGAGAGCCGGCACCCTCGCACGCTCGCACCCTCGCACCCTCACACGAAAGGTCGTCTTGCTCGAAAAAATGTTCCGATCACATGCACCACGTGGACCGGAAAGCCTACATTCATTCGCTGAATTCAACGAGATCGGCAACCGGACCGTGCAACAAACGTCTACTTGACATGAGATACTTTACACTCCTCATCGCTGCGGCGATCACCATCCCGCTACAAGCCCAGACCATCATCACCTTCGCCGTGGACCAGCCGCCGAAGTTCGAGGTGGATGCCGGGGATGACCTGGCCTACACGCCGGGCCTCACCTTGCAGGCTGGCGCGAGCGGTGGCACCAACAACTACAGCTACCTCTGGGCACCACCACAGTATTTGGATGACCCGGCTTTGGAGAACCCGGTGGTGCAGGGCATCATGGGTCCCACGCTCTTCACCGTGCAGGTGACCGACCTCGGTCTGGGTTGTACACTGGTGGATGATGTACACGTGGACTTCACCACGGGCATGCCGGAGGTGGGAAATGAAGCCCTGGCCGTGTTCCCCAACCCCACCGATGGACTGGTACGCATCCAGGGGCCGGTGGCCGTGCAGCGGGTGCAGTTGCGTTCGCCGAGCGGTGCGCTCGTTCTGGAGCACCAGGGCATGACCATGCGCGAAACAGCCGTGGACGTATCGTCACTGCCCGCCGGGGTCTACTTCATGACGATCGATCTTGTTGATGGACGCAGCCATACCAGCAAGCTATGCACCACCTCCGCACACTGATCGTAACGGCTTGCCTGGCCCTGTTTCTCAGCAGCGCCCACGCCCAACTTACCATCTGTCCCGGCGAGCCCGTGCAGTTCGTGTTGCAGGACAACTACCACGGTGAGAAGACCTGGGAGTTCTCTGCGGATGGCGTGTACTGGGAGACCATCACATTATTGGAGGACACACCCTTCACCCTACAGCCTGAGCAGCACGGCTGGTACCGCGTGCGCTTCTACGATGTGGACTGTGACAGCAGCTACGTGAGCAACACCGTGCGACTGGCCGCGCACGCCATCGACCTGGGCGATGCCATGACGATCGCGATCGGTGGCGTGGTGCGCAACGAACTGGGTGGCCCGGTAAGCGGTGCCACGGTGCGTGCAGGCTGCGGTGCGGGTGTCAGCACCACCACGGACCATTTCGGGGTCTTCCTATTACAAGGCGTTGCAGCTTATGAAGGTCTTGCCCATGTAAGCGTGGAGAAGGAAGGCTACTTCACTGGCTCGCGCTCCTTCGTGCCAGGCGAGAATGCGGAGGATGCGATCAGCTACACGTACATCACCCTGTTGCAGAAGAACCTGGCCGGCATCGTGAATGCTGCAGCTGGTGGCACCGTGACCTTGGAGGGTGTCAACATCACCTTCCCGGCCGATGCATTTACACAGAACGGAGCACCCTACACCGGATCGGTGAGCGTGTCATTGAACCACATCGACCCCACCAGCGAGGAACTGCACACCCAGATGCCCGGCATGCTGATGGGCGTGATGGACGACGAGCCGCAACTGATGCTCTCCTACGGCATGGTAGGCGTGGAGTTGAGCGATGCCATGGGCCAGCCGGTCCAACTCGCACCAGGTAGCCCGGCCACGGTACGTTTCCCGGTGATGGCCTCGCAACAGGCTGATGCCCCCGCGACCATCCCGCTGTGGTGGTTTGATGAAGACCTGGGCTATTGGATACACGAAGGCGAAGCGGCCTTGGTAGGCAACGAGTACGTGGGGCAGGTGGCGCACTTCTCTTGGTGGAATTGCGATGTGCCGGGCAACTTCGTGGAGTTGAAGGGTGTGGTGTTCGATAACGCTACAGGTGCTGTGCTGCCTGGTGCGCAGATCGAGGTGGAGACACAGACGATGGGGAGTGGTACCACTTACACCGATACCCAGGGGGAATTCACCGGTCTGGTGCCCATTGGCCAGCAATTGACGATCACTGTGCAGTTACCGTGCGGTTCGAACGGTGCGTGGGTCACGGTACACGAGGAGATCGCTGGGCCATACACGCAACCGAGCGTGATATCCCTAACTGTGACCATCCCAGACCAGAAGCTGGTGACAGGCACGGTGGTGGATTGCGACGGGTTGGCGGTGGATGCGGGCTATGTGCTGTTGAACGGAGCTGCGCATTTCTTTTTGGACGGGATCTTCACTGTGCTCACCTGTGCTCCAAGCATCACACTTCGCGGCGTGGATCTTACGAACGAGCATGTAAGTGACTACACCACGATCGATCTGGTGAATGACACCACTGATGTGGGGCAGTTGGTCACATGTACCCCAATATTCGGAACGGTGACCGATATCGATGGCAATACCTACCAGACAGTGCTCATCGGCGAACAGGTATGGATGGCCGAGAACCTCCGGACCTCCAACTACGCCAATGGCGACCCGATACTTCAAGTGACCGACAGCATCGCCTGGATACAACTCGACAGCGGAGCTTGGAGCAACTTCGACAACAACAGCGACCTCGATACGCTCTACGGCAAGCTCTACAATTGGTACGCAGTGGCCGACTCCGAGCTCTGTCCACAGGGCTGGCATGTTCCCACCGATGCCGAGTGGCAGCAACTGGAAGCCGCCTTGGGGATGCCGGCCGGTGAGTTGGGTCTATTGTCCTACCGGGGTGGAGCACAGAACGTGGGGGGCAAGATCAAGGTCACCACCTTGTGGAACACACCCAATGCCGGCGCCACCAATGAAATCGGTTTTTCCGGTCTTCCAGGAGGCCTTCGATGGAACAGTGGAGACTTCAGCACCCTTGGCGATAACGGTCACTGGTGGAGTATCTCGGAGAGCAGTGCGGCCAGCGCGTGGAGCCGCGGTTTGAGCTACGTCAATGCAGGCATCGTCCGGAGCAACCCCGACAAGAAGAGTGGTGTCTCTGTGCGCTGTGTCAGGGATTGATCATTCGGCAATTCACCCAAGGATGAAACACCTCCGCCACCTCCACCTCCTCCTCGCCGCCCTGCTCCTCGGCAGCGCCCACGCCCAACTCACCCTCTGCCCCGGCGAGCCGGTGCAATTCGAGTTGGAGGATGTTTACCACGGCGAGAAGACTTGGGAGTTCTCTCCCAACGGCGTGAACTGGGAAACCATTTCAGTGGTGGAAAGCACACCCTTCCCCCTGCAACCCGAACAGCACGGTTGGTACCGCGTGCGCTTTTACGATGCCGACTGCGACAGCAGCTACGTGAGTAACACCGTACGGCTGGCCACCCACGCCATCGATGTGGGCGATGCCATCACGATCGCGATCGGTGGCGTGGTGCGTAACGAACTGGGTGGCCCGGTGAGCGGAGCTACCGTGCGTGCTGGATGCGGTGCCGGTGTAAGCACCACCACGGACCACTTCGGGGTGTTCCTATTGCAGGGCGTTGCAGCCTATGAAGGTCTGGCCCATGTGAGCGTGGAGAAGGAAGGATACTTCACCGGTTCGCGCTCTTTTGTGCCGGGCGAGAATGCCGAGGATGCGATCAGCTACACGCACATCACCCTGTTGGAGAAGAACCTGGCGGGCACGGTGCAAAGTGCCGCTGGTGGTCAGGTGGTGCTGGAAGGCGTCACCATCACCTTCCCGGCCGATGCCTTCACACAGAACGGTTCACCCTACACTGGCGCGGTGAGCGTGTCCTTGAACCACATCGACCCCACCAGCGAGGACCTGCACACCCAGATGCCCGGCATGCTGATGGGCGTGATGGATGAAGTACCCCAGTTGATGCTCTCCTATGGCATGGTAGGCGTGGAACTCGCCGACGCCAACGGGCAGCCGGTGCAGCTGGCCCCCGGGAACCCGGCCACGGTACGTTTTCTGGTAATGGATGCGCAGCAGGTCGATGCCCCGCCGTCCATCCCGCTGTGGTGGTTCGATGAGGACCTGGGTTATTGGATACAGGAAGGGGAGGCAGCCTTGATAGGCAATGAGTACGTGGGGGAGGTGGCGCACTTCTCCTGGTGGAACTGCGATGTACCCGGCAACTTCGTGGAGTTGAAGGGAGTGGTGTTGGACAACGCTACAGGTGCTGTGCTACCTGGTGCGCAGATCGTGGTGGAGACACAGACGATGGGGAGTGGTACCACTTACACCGATACCCAGGGGGAATTCACCGGTCTGGTGCCCATTGGCCAGCAGTTGACGATCAGCGTGCAGTTGCCTTGCGGTCCGAACGGTGAGTGGCTATTGGTGCATATGGAGACCTCCGGGCCTTACACGCAAGCGGATGTGATCATCCTTTCGGTGACCGTGCCTGACCAGAAGCTGGTGACCGGCATAGTGGCGAATTGCGACGGAGTGCCGGTGGACGCAGGCTACGTACTGGTGAACGGGGCTTTACATTTCTGCGTGGATGCGGTCTTCGAGGTGTTCTCCTGCGCACCCAACATCACCCTGCGTGGTGTTGATGTGGCAACCGGCAACGTGAGCGACCATGCCACGATAGAGTTGCTCAATGACACTACCGATATGGGGGAACTGCTTACCTGTACCCCCTTGTTCGGAACAGTGACGGACATCGATGGTAATACCTACCAGACAGTGATCATCGGTAACCAGGAGTGGATGGCAGAGAACCTGCGCACGGCGACGTATGCGAATGGCGACCCATTGCCGAATGTGACCGATAACACGGCTTGGACCCAACTGAGCAGTGGCGCTTGGAGCAACTACGGCAACGCTCCAGGCAACGACACGATCTACGGCAAGATGTACAACTGGTATGCAGCGGCCGATCCGCGCAACGTGTGCCCGCAGGGCTGGCATGTGCCAACCGATGCCGAGTGGCAGCAACTGGAGCTGGCCTTGGGCATGCCATCCGACGAAGTGGACAGCACGGACTGGAGGGGCACTGCACAAAACGTGGGCGGCAAGCTGAAGGCCACCACTTCATGGAATGCCTCCAACATCGGCGCAACCAACGAAAGTGCTTTCTCAGGCCTTCCGGGTGGCTTCCGCGCCGGCAACAACGGCTACTTCAGCGTTCTTGGCATCAGCGGTTACTGGTGGAGCGCCTCGGAGAATGATGTGGAGGTCGCTTGGTACCGCACACTGATCAACGGCAATACAGGTGTCCGCAGGGACTTTTACGATGGTCGAGGTGGTTTCTGTGTGCGCTGCGTCAAGGATTGATCATTCGGCAATTCGACCCTTCGATGAACTCCCTCCGCCACCTCAACCTCCTAATCGCTGCCCTGCTTCTCGGCAGCGCCCACGCCCAACTCACCCTCTGCCCCGGCGAGCCCGTGCAGTTCGCGTTGGAGGACAACTACCACGGCGATAAGACCTGGGAGTTCTCACCGGATGGCGTGAACTGGGAGGCCATCACAGTGGTGGAGGACACGCCCTTCACCCTACAACCCGAGCAGAGCGGTTGGTACCGCGTGCGCTTCCACGATGCGGACTGCGACAGTAGCTACGTGAGCAACACGGTACGGCTGGCCACGCACGCCATCGATGTAGGCGATGCCATGACGATCGCGATCGGTGGTGTGGTGCGCAACGAACTGGGCGGACCGGTGAGCGGTGCCACGGTGCGCGCAGGCTGCGGTGCGGGTGTCAGCACCACCACGGATCATTTCGGGGTGTTCCTCTTGCAAGGCGTAGCAGCCTACGAAGGCTTGGCCCATGTCACCGTAGAGAAGGAAGGCTACTTCACCGGCTCGCGCTCCTTTGTGCCCGGGGAGAACGCCGAGGATGCGATCAGTCACGCGTACATCACGCTGCTACAGAAAAACCTGGCGGGCACCGTGGATGGTGCTGCTGGTGGTGCCGTGACCTTGGAAGGCGTCAACATCACCTTCCCGGCCGATGGCTTCACACAGAACGGAGGACCTTACGCGGGATCGGTGAGCGTGTCCTTGAACCACATCGACCCCACCAGCGAGGACCTGTACACCCAGATGCCCGGCATGCTGATGGGCGTGATGAACGACGAACCGCAACTGATGCTCTCCTACGGCATGGTGGGCGTGGAACTCACCGATGCCAATGGCCAGGCGGTGCAACTCGCCCCCGGAAGCCCGGCCACAGTGCGCTTTCCGGTGATAGCCGCACAACAGAGCGATGCCCCGGCGAGCATTCCATTGTGGTGGTTCGATGAGGACCTGGGTTATTGGATACAGGAGGGTGAAGCAGCATTGGTGGGCAACGAATACGTGGGCCAGGTGGCGCACTTCTCGTGGTGGAATTGCGATGTACCAGGCAACTTCGTGGAGTTGAAGGGAGTGGTGTTGGACAACGCTACTGGTGCTGTGCTGCCCGGTGCGCAGATCATGGTAAGTACACAGACCATGGGCAGTGGCACCACCTACACCAATTCCATGGGTGAGGTTGTTTGCCAGGTGCCGCTCGGCCAGCAACTGACGATCACCGTGCAGTTGCCCTGCGGTCCCAATGGATCATGGATCACGGTACACGAGGAGGTCGCTGGACCTTATGCACAACCCGGTGTGATCATCCTGTCAGTGACTATTCCGGACCAGAAGCTCGTGACGGGTACGGTGGTGGATTGTGATGGGGTGCCCGTGAATGAAGGCTATGTGCTGGTGAACGGAGTTGCGCATTTCTGCACGGATGCGGTGTTCGAATTATTCACTTGTGCGGCGAACATCACCATGCGCGGCGTGGATGTCGCGACCGGGAACGTGAGCGCCTATACTATGGTCGAACTGCTGAATGACACCACCGATATGGGGGATCTGGTCGCATGCACGCCCCTGTTCGGAACGGTTACGGATATCGATGGCAACACATACCAGACTGTGATCATCGGCAACCAAGAGTGGATGGCCGAGAACCTGCGTACGGCCACCTTCGCCAATAGCGATCCCATACCGAACGTAACCGTCGGATCCGTCTGGAGCCAACTCAATAGTGCCAGCTGGTGCAACTACCAGAACAACCCTGTGAATGATCCCATCTACGGCAAGTTGTACAACTGGTATGCGGTGTCTGATCCGGGCAACATCTGTCCCGCAGGCTGGCACATGCCCACCGATACCGAATGGCAGCAGCTCGAGGTGGTTCTGGGCATGCCATCCGGTGAGGTGAACAGTATGGGTTCCCGTGGTTCAGTTGTGAATGTGGGCGGCAAGTTGAAAGCCGTCACCATGTGGAGTGCACCGAACACCGGCGCAAGCAACGAAAGTGGTTTCTCAGGTCTTCCAGGCGGATTTCGCAATTTTAGCAATGGATCCTTCAACCAGCTTGTCTATTACGGTTCCTGGTGGAGTGTTTCGGAGAGCGGTGAGGACTACGCTTGGTGCCGCGGTCTGGAGTATGTGAATGGAGGAATTGACAGGATCAACAGCAGCAAGAGAGGTGGTTACAGCGTGCGTTGCGTCAGGGATTGACGCTTCGGCTGCGCTCAGCGATCAACTCCATTAGTTTCTTAGATGAAACACCTCCGTCCCCTCCACCTCCTCCTTGCAGCACTGCTCCTCAGCAGCGCCCACGCCCAACTCACTCTCTGCCCCGGCGAGCCCGTTCAGTTCGAGTTGCAGGATGAATACCACGGTGAGATGACCTGGGAGTTCTCTGCGGATGGAGACAAGTTGGAGACCATCGCAGTGAAGTTGGTTTCGCGGCAGATTCAGGTCAAGGAACGCGATCCAATGAGAGCCGTTCTTGTCACTCTCCACTGAACCGGTCCATATCCCGTCGCTCCCTTTTGGTGGGCCTCCCTTCGCCAGCAGGGCGATGCTGGGCTTGAGCGAGACGCGCAATTTCCAGCTTCTCCAGATCCTCGAACGAGGTGCGTTCAGCGATCAGTTCCGGAACCAGCTTGGCGCCCACACGTGAGCTCGGCATCGCAATGATCTCCCAGCTACGCCAGATAGGCGGTGTGCGCAACGCGAATACATCGCCCACCTTCACCTCAGCCGAGGGCTTCACCACGCGGCCGTTCAGCATCACCTGCTCGCGGCGCATGGCATCGGTGGCCAGGCTGCGGGTCTTGAAGAGGCGGACGCACCAGAGGAATTTGTCGAGACGCATCAGAGGGGCATGTGCTCATGTGGGCATGTGGCCATGTGACCATGGACCCAGGAGCGAGGGCATCTTGGCCTGGGATGTTGGCGTGCCAAAGATGCGTTGCCAATGGTCCATTGCCACTGCGCTCCTTCCGGATCGAGCGGGTCTGGAATGCAAACCTTGCGGTGTTCGGCGACGGCTGGTCGAAGCGCCCAATGAGCACATGCCCACATGCCCACATGAAATACGAATGTGCGCATGGACCCCGGAGCGACGGCATCGTAGGCTGGGATGTTGGCGGGCCAAAGATGCGTCGGCAAATGACCTCTGCCAATGGCGACCGCCCCGGATCAAGCTGGTTCGGAACGCAAACCTTGCGGAGTACGACGACGGCTGTCCGGAGCGCCCAATGAGCAGATGCCCACATGGTCACATGCCCACATGTTACCTGTCCACATGAAAAAAGGCGGCGCTCCTCGCGCCGCCCTGTGACCCCGGAGGGATTCGAACCCCCAACCAACAGAACCGGAATCTGTCATTCTATCCAATTGAACTACGGGGCCGGTGTGCTCCTGGACCGTCCGGAGCGGCGGCAAAGATAGCCTTCCGAATGTCAACCGGATGGGAAGCTGTACCTTCGCGCGCCGTTTCCCTGCCCAGGCCTGTTGCCAAGGCGAAGGACGGTACCACTGAACATATCGCCATGTAACGGCGACACTGCATGAAAGCACTACGCAACATCGCCATCATCGCCCACGTCGACCATGGCAAGACCACCCTGGTGGACAAGATCCTTCACCAATGCCAACTCTTCCGGGTGAACGAGGAGGTGAAGGACCTGCTGCTGGACAACAACGACCTGGAACGCGAGCGCGGGATCACCATCCTGAGCAAGAACGTGAGCGTGCGTTACAAGGACACCAAGATCAACATCATCGACACCCCCGGCCACAGCGATTTCGGCGGCGAGGTGGAACGTGTGCTGAACATGGCCGACGGCGTGATCCTGTTGGTGGATGCCTTCGAAGGTCCCATGCCACAAACACGCTTCGTGCTGGGCAAGGCCATCGAGCTGGGTTTGAAGCCGGTGGTGGTGGTGAACAAGGTTGACAAGCCCAACTGTACGCCCGAAGAGGTGCACGAGGCGGTGTTCGACCTGATGTTCGCATTGGATGCCACCGAGGACCAGCTGAACTTCCCCACTGTGTACGGCAGCAGCAAGAACGGATGGATGGGTCCCGATTGGAAGAACCCGACCGACAATGTGAGCCATCTGCTCGACGTGATCGTGGAGCATGTGCCGGCCCCCAAGCAGGTGGAGGGCACGCTGCAGATGCGCATCACCAGTCTCGACTACAGCAGCTTCCAGGGCCGTATCGCCGTGGGCCGCATCACACGCGGTTCCATCAAGCCGGGCCAGCAGATCACGCTGATGAAGAACGATGGCACCGTGAAGAAGGGCCAGGTGAAGGAACTGATGGTCTTCGAAGGACTGGGCAAGATCAAAGTGAAGGAGGAAGTGGGCTGCGGCGAGATCGTGGCCGTGATGGGCCTGGAGAATTTCGACATCGGAGATACCGTCGCGGACCTGGACAATCCCGAAGGCCTGCCCAAGTTCAAGGTGGACGAGCCCACCATGAGTATGCTCTTCACCATCAACAACTCGCCGTTCTTCGGCAAGGAGGGGCAGTTCGTCACCAGCCGTCACCTGCGCGACCGCCTGTACAAGGAGATCGAGAAGAACCTGGCCATGCGTCTGCAGGAAACCGACAGCCCGGATCGTCTGCTGGTTTTCGGCCGTGGCATCCTGCACCTGAGCATTCTGGTGGAGACCATGCGCCGCGAGGGCTACGAGTTCCAACTGGGCCAGCCCCAGGTGCTGTTCAAGGAGATCGATGGCCAGCGCCACGAACCCATCGAACTGCTCACCGTGCAGGTGCCGGAGCAATTCAGCAGCCGCGTGATCGACCATGTGACGCGCCGCAAGGGCGACATCGTCAACATCGAACAGAAGGCGGACCGCACCGTGCTGGAGTTCACCATTCCGGCGCGAGGCATCATCGGCCTGCGCAACACGCTGCTCACCGCCACCGAGGGTGAAGCGATCATCGCACACCGCTTCAAGGGATACGAGCCATTCAAGGGTGAACTGGGTGTGCGTCGCGCGGCCAGCATTATCAGCCAAGGAACGGGAACGGCGGTGGCCTTCTCCATCAACAAGCTGCAGGACCGCGGAAAGTTCTTCATCGATCCAGGAGAGGAGGTGTACGGCGGTCAAGTGATCGGCGAGAACCCCAAGACGGACGACCTGGTGGTGAACGTCCTCAAAGGCAAGCAGCTCACGAACATGCGCGCCAGTGGCACCGACAACAAGGAGAACATCGCCCCGGCGGTGAAATTCTCACTGGAGGAGTGCATGGAGTACATCGCAGACGATGAGTACCTGGAGGTCACGCCCAAGAGCCTGCGCATGCGCAAGATCCAGTTGGACGAGAACGACCGGAAGAAGACGGCGAAGAAGTACCAGGACGCGTAGGTTGCGCACCTCAGTTTCGTTGCGCACAACGGTTGGGCGCAGCACCGTCAGCGTCGACCCTCCGGGTCGACCTACCCGGTGCTGAACATAGACCTACAAGCTACCGAACAACTTGCAAGTTGCCGACCCGTTCCCCGGTGCGCACCAAGTATTTCCCTGCTGCCAATCCGTGGACCGGTAGTGCCGTCCGTTCGCCGGTCAAGGTGGTGTTGATCAATACCCGGCCCGTGGCATCCAGGATCTGGAGCGGTTCACCAGTAATGGACGCATCTGTGTGTATGTTAAGCACGTCCGTGGCCGGGTTCGGGTACAGATGCATGCCCACTGCGCCATCGATCGTCGCGATACTCGTGGTCCCTTCGAGCAACCAACCCAGTGCATCCTTGATGTGTGCACGGAACACGGTATCGGTGGTGAAGTTATCCGGCGCGTGGCCCAGCGCGGTGTAGAAGACCTTGGTGTTGCTCAGCGGCAGATAGCGGTACCAGCTCATGGGGCGTGGCGCATCGTAGCTGTTCACCAGTCCGTTCGGTCCTACGGTCTCCTCCACGACGAGCACCTCGGTGTTGAACTCGGCGTAGTATCCACCCTCCCAGTAGTAGTATTCCTCGGCTTTCTCCCATTGGCTGGGAACATTATAAATGCTGGGATGGGCACCTTGAACCTGCATGGTATAGGTAGGTGTGCCATTCACATGGTTCGGGTTCTCCTGCACGCTGGCACCGAGCACCTCGGGGTAAAAGTCCCAGGTGCCCGTGTTGTTACCGTTTGCGGTACTATGCCTGTACGTGTCGCTGGCGGCATGGATACCCATGACATGTCCTCCATTGGCGACCCACCCCTCGAAGTTGGTGCGCTGTTGTTCGGAAAGGATCGCATTCCCGCTGGTGTTGCTGAAGACGATCACCGCATACTGCGCGAGGGTGGCCGGGTCGCTGAAGGCATCGCCTGTGGCATCATCGGACACCGCCACACCCAGTTCGGTGGCAATGCTTTGGAACATGGCGAATGAAACGGTACGTGTCTGGTGGTCCCAGCCGGATGTGCGGGTGAAGTGAAGCACCTGCTGGGCGCAAAGGGTGGCACTGGTCAAGGCCAGCATGGATACTAGAAGGATGGTACGCATGCCACGAAGGTAACCCGGCGACCACCGGGAGGGCGCTCAGGGAAATTCCTCGTCGGTTTCCGGGGGCAGCACATCCTCCATGATCGGCGGACCTTTTTTCTTCAGCCAGCGGATGCCCCGATCCATGAACTTCACCCGCATGTCGAAGCGGCGCACCACGTTGAAACGAATGTTCGAAACGTTCCACGTGAACTGCTGGCTATCCTCCAGGAAATGGCCCACGCGTTCCTGGTTGAAGGAGATCCCTATGTAGTGTCGTGCGCTGTTGTAGCCGGCGGCAGCACGCAGTTGCAGTCGATATCCTACACCGGCATCGAAGCTGTATTCCTCGGCGTCGCGCAACACGTTGGGATGCGTCAGACCCTGCATGGCGATCCCTGCACCTCCCACGGTGGAAAGCGTGGTGAACCAATGTCCTTTGAAGACCAGGGTGTATACATAGCCGCCCATCGGTCCTGCATCGAACAGGCTGCCACGGCGCAGACTGACATCCGTTGTGAATTGGTCCGATAGCGCACTGGGCACCAGCGAGGAGTCTGCACGCACCCCGAAGTACGTGGCGTATCCTCCCACCAGCCACGACCCCTGGCTGCGTTTCTGCCAGGCATCCTGCGAGAAAGCGGCCCTGTAACTGAAGCGGTCGTTGTTGGCGATGCGCAGGCTGCTGAACCCGATGTTGAACTGGTACAACTCCGGGCGGTAGGGGCGTTGTGCCAGTGCGGGCCAGCCCACTTCCTCCAGGGTGTGTGAACTCAAATGGTACCCACTGAAGATCTGCAGGAACAGGTTGGTGGCCGTTCGTTTGGTGTGGATGTTGGCCTGCGCATCGAGGTAGCGTGTCTTGCCCAGCTCTTCATCATTGTCGTTCACCCAGGGCATGCGGATCCCGATGTTGAGCGTGAGCGCGCGGTAGCTGGCACCCAGTCCCCAGTTGATCTGGTTGTTCGGCCGGTAAACCAGGTCCCTGCCCACATCGTTCCGCAAGGCGAAGGCGTTGTACTTGGTGCTGAGGTAGGCCCTGCCCGAAACGATGTGCGAGTAGTCCTGCACATAGGTCGAGTCGTACGGTTCCTTGTTCTTCTGGGCATACGCACCCGTTGCTGCAACGGCCAACAGCAGGAGCAGGGCAAGGCTTCTACGGGAAGCGGCAGGGCAAGTCGGAAAGCACATCAGAGGAAGTACAAAGGTCGGTCTTGAGCATCGTGATCGAACCTGATGGCCGATGGCGGGTACAGTGTTCCGAACCGGCCGAAGCATCCTGTGGTTGCCAGGCCAAAACACCTTCAACTCATGAAACGCATACTTGTCATCACCGCACTAGTGTTGTTCGTCTCGGGTGGCATTGCGCTGCTCGTCTCTTTCCGTCCTTCGCTTGCTATCGCGGGCAAGGCCCATTGTCCTGTTCCACCCGATCCCATCGAGGCGCCACCGGGTTGTGTCTTCATGACCGTCTATGAAGGCGTAGGCCTCGACAGCAGCTTCATCCTGGCCACGCCCGCCAAGGTGTTGCAGGCTGAACAACGCGCCCTTGATTGGTTGGTTCGGGCGCAATCACAGGATGGCGGCTATGGTGCCGGTGCGCATGCCCGCCAGGACATCCGCGACCCGCATGCAGTGGCCACCGATCCTGCCACCACGGCCATGGTCGGCATGGCGATACTGCGCATGGGTAGTACACCCAACGAAGGACAATATTCCGCCCAGTTGAAAAAGCTCAGCGACTACCTGTTGCGCCACGTGGAACAGGCCGGGCCACAAGCCACCAACATCACAGAGCTCAAAGGCACACAGATCCAAAGCAAGCTGGGTGCGAACATCGATGTGGCCCTCACCACGCAGTACCTGAGCAACCTCAGCGCAACGCTCGACAAGCAGGATCCCATGAAGGGACGCGTAATGCAGGCGATGAACATCTGCACGGGCATCCTGCAACGGGCACAGAACAGCGATGGCAGCACCAAGGGCGATGGTTGGGCAGGGGTGCTTCAGAGCTCCTTCGCCGCAAGCGCACTTGAATCCGCGAGGGCCCAAGGTGCCGTGGTGGATGATCAAGCCTTGCAGCAGGCACGCGATTACAACAAGGGCAATTTCGATGCGGACAAAGGCTCCGTGGCCACCGAGCGTGCGGCCGGCATCACGCTTTATGCTGTGAGTGGAAGCACCCGAAACAGCGCCGCCGAGGCGCGCGAAGCAACGGAGAAGGTGGAGCGTGCACAAAAGGAAGGGAAGCTTGCCGCGAATGCACCCGTAACGCTGGACAACCTGAAGGACGCAGGTATGTCCGATACCGAAGCCGAACGCTTGAACACCGCCTACCAGGTGTACAACGCCGCCAAGGTGCAGTCGCAGGACGAACGTGTGCTCAGCGGTTTCGGTAATAATGGAGGCGAGGAGTTCCTCAGCTTCCTG
>JBGTIB010000205.1:0-4496 GCA_041745875.1 Flavobacteriales bacterium
CTGGCATCAGCTACCAGTTCTTTGACAAGACCGGCAGCCGCGTACTCTTAGAGGGCCATGGACCCGACCCCGGTGAGGACCTGGAGGTGAACGACTACCGCATCACCCGGATCGATCTGGACTGGCTGGGTGCCAGCATACCTTCCCGCACCAGCACCACACACACGGCCACCGACTACAGCAACTACTACAACATCAAGACCGGTGGGGCGCCCGCTCTGGGTGTACCGCGCCATGGTGCGGTTACCCTGCACGACCTGTGGCCCGGCGTGGACCTTCAGTTGCATGGCACCCGGGGTGCCCTGGAGATCGACTGGCGTTTGGAGAAAGCCTCTTCGGCACACCTCGTCCGCTTCAGGGTAAGCGGTGCGCATGTGGAGAGCGATGGGCACTATCTGCATTTTCGCAGCCCGGCCGGCACCATCACCGAAGGTCCGCTGCAAGTGTTGCAGCATGGCAGGCCTGTGGAGGCCAGTTGGGTGATCGAGAACGATGTGGTCAGCATCCATGTGGTCGATGCCGATCCTGAAGCTTCTCTGCTGATCGACCCGCCTGTGTTGGGATGGGCCACGTATTTCGGTGGGGCGGGCGAGCTGCAAGCCCGGAACGTGCTCTCCGATGCCCAAGGGAACATCTACCAGAATGGTTGGATGGAGGACATCGCCAACATCGCAACCACCGGTGCCCATCAGGAACTCTTCGGTGGTGGGGACACGGATGCCTTCCTGGTAAAATTCGATGCGGAAGGGCAACGCCTCTGGGCAACCTACTTCGGCGGAAGCGGGACAGAGGAGGCTTGGTATGGTGCGGTGGACGCCTTTGGCGCGGTCTATTTCGCAGGCCAGACCAATTCCTCGAATAACATCGCCACACCTGGAACGCATCAAACAGCATTGGGTGGGCAAGACGATGTGCTCATCGCCAAGTTCGATCAGGATGGAGCACTGCTCTGGGCCACATACCTCGGCGGACCAGGGGGCGACAGCGGCTTCAACTGCGAGACTGACCCGGATGGAAATGTGTATGTGAGCGGCTACACACGCTCCAGTTCCGAAATGGCAACCGTTGATGCACACCAGACAACACTGAACAGTGTGCAGGATGCATTCCTCGCCAAGTTCACCCCGTTTGGACAGTTGATCTGGTGTACCTATTACGGAGGTGACGAAACAGACCACATGCATGGTGTATCCTACCATCCGTCCGGTCATGTCTTCGTCTCTGGTTGGACTGGTTCCACCAATAACATCGCCACTCCAGGCTCCCATCAACCTTCATTCGGAGGCGGCATCAACGATGGCTTCCTTGCCAAGTTCGACCTTGATGGCAACCGGCTATGGGGCACCTATCTATGGGGGATCGGCGCATGATATCGGCAGGCCGTGTATTGTGAGCCAAGATGGATCGATCTACATGCAGGGCTACACGGAATCGGACAACAACATTTCCACTCCCGGTTCATACCAAAGTTCGCGTGCCGGGGAAAATGACCTCTTCCTGGCGCGCTTCGATGCGGATGGAAACCGGCTATGGGGAACTTACTACGG
The DNA here is from genome assembly GCA_041745875.1 of Flavobacteriales bacterium. Classification (GTDB taxonomy): domain Bacteria; phylum Bacteroidota; class Bacteroidia; order Flavobacteriales_F; family PHOS-HE28; genus PHOS-HE28. Next base: position 1,548 of record JBGTIB010000205.1, read on the forward strand.
AGGACCAGCCGAGGATCTTGCGCGGGTCATCACACTGGACAATGTCCATCGCCCGGTGCTGTGCGGTGTATCCATGTCCACCACAGGCATCGCAACACTCGGAGCGGTACAAGCCAACAATGCGGGTGGTGACGATATGGTAGTCGCGCGATTCACTCCATCCGGACAATTGGATTGGGCCACTTATTACGGTGGCAGTGGCGATGAACGGGGACTGGGGATCGCTGTGGATGTATTCGGAAACCTCCTGATCTCCGGAACAACCAGATCCACTGGTATCGCCACTCCCGGCAGCTTTCAAGAAGTCCATGGGGATGGTGGGCTCACGGATGACGGCCTCCTCGTTAAGATGGCCTGTCCCGCTCCCGGATTGACCCTTTCCGCGGACCAGAACGCCGTTTGCCTCGGGGACACCGTATCCCTCCTCGCCACACCCGCACCGCCCGGTGGCGATCTCCTCTGGAACCCTGGCGGAGCGAGCGGCAACACACAGAGCTATGCACCCGACGTGGACCTTGACGTGATCGTTGCCTACACCGACTTGGAGGGATGCGTGGTCAGTGCCAGTGAAACCATCGCGGTACTTCCGCTGCCCCCAACGCCTAGCATCTTCCAGAACGGCACCACACTCACGTGCGATCCGCCCGGCACAGGACACCTATGGACGCTCAACGGCGCAGTGATCCCCGGTGAGGACGGACCCACCCTGGAGATCACCACTGGCGGCAGCTACCAGGTGGAGGTGACCGATGCCAACGGATGCTCGGCCACATCTGAGCCCTTCGACGCCATCCTCACCAGCGTGGCTGAGGGTATGGCCATCACGGACTGGACCGTGTTCCCCAACCCCAGCGATGGGCAGTTCATCATACGCTTGGGCACCGGCACTGGTGGAGCGCAAGAGCTGCGTGTTCTGGACCTACAGGGGCGAACAGTCCATTTGGAAAGGCTCCCGGCCCTACCCGCTGATGCCGAACACCAACTGGACCTGCAACACGCGGCCAAAGGCACCTATGTGTTGGTGCTGGCCGGTGAAGTATGGCAGGTACAACAGCGGATCGTGCTACGGTGATCTGGCGGTCCTAGACATGGGATCGTTCCAAATGCAGACTAATTCCTTCTGGATCTTGTATCAAAGTCGGGGTTAACAATAACGTATTGGACGACTCAGCGGGTGGCTGGGGTGGCGCACATAGCCGTCCCTGCTACCCGCTGTCATTTCCGTGCATAGGTAACGATGCGCATGGGTGTGGTCGATCCACTCCCCCATTGCTCCCCTTCACTCCCCCATTCCCACCCGTCCGCCGAAAGTGCCCCCGGCCCGCTCCAACAGTGCAAACCGACCGATAGTTTGCATAGCCGAACACACCGCGTGATAACGCTCCCCCACCCTCTGGTATACACCCTTGAAACCACTGCCTCCGGCAGGCAACCCTACCCGCCATGATCACCCTGCAACCCATTACCGACCCGCAGAAGCTCGAGGAGTACTTCCGTTTCCGCTACCGGATCTATGCGGAAAGTGCGCAGCAGGGATTTTTGGAGAGCGACAATGGCACCGACCGCGATGCCTACGACGACACCGCCGTACACCTGGGCTGGTATCTGGATGGTCGGCTGGTGGGCTGCGTGCGTTTCGTGCGACCCATTCCCGGTGAAGCCCCCCTGTACTGTTACACCCATCTACCGGAAGGCCCCAAGCAGCTGGTGGGCGACCTGATGGACAGCTATCTGGCCCAAGACCTCCCTTTCGTGGAGGTGAGCCGCATCTGCATCGAACCCGCACTCCGCACCCTCGCCCACACGCGGGATTTCGTCCTCGCAACCATGGCCTATTCGCACACCCTGCAACTGGACCAGGCCGTGTTCACCTGCTTCCGCCCCCATGCGTCCTTCTGGTTGCGCATGGGGTTTACGGTATTGCCGGGTGCTGTAGGCTGGACCGATCCAAAAGTGCTTGAAGTATCTGACTGCATGGTGTACCGCCACGCATACTTGCCGCCTCACATCCTGAACGCCCTGCCGCCCTACCTGGAGGCCTTGGGGCATGAGCAGGCAGCTTAACACCCCAACGACCATGATCCGCAAACTCCCCTCCGTCCTCCTCTTCTTGGTGGTACTCTACGCACTGCCGTTATTGGCCGCGCCGCAACTGCTGCCAACCTGGCCGGTGCTGCTCAGCGCGTTGTTCTGCGCCATCCTGCTCCTTTCCCAGCCGGCCATCAGCAAGCAGGAGACCGACACCCACCGCGCCACCGATCGCGGCACCCTATGGCTGATCCTCTATGGCAGTGCCCTGGGGCAGATCGCAGCCGTGCTTGAATGGGCCTACTGGCGTGGGGCGCCCACCACACCGGATGCCCTGGCACTGGCCGGTGTGGCGTTGATGGTGGGCGGCACGGCCTTCCGTGTGTGGAGCATCCGCACGCTGGACCGCGCCTTCAGCGCCACGGTGCGCATCAAGGAGGGGCAGCAGCTCATTACCCACGGTCCCTACCGATGGTTGCGCCACCCCAGCTACACGGGGGCCTGGCTGGTGTTCATCGGCTCGGCGCTGCTCTTCCACAGCTGGGCCGGCCTGCTGATCATGGGACCGGGCATGTTCTGGGTGTACACCCGCCGCATCGCCACCGAGGAGCGCACCCTGGAGGAAGGCTTTGGAGAGCACTACCGGGAGATGAAGAAAAGGACGTGGCGGATGGTGCCGGGGTGGTGAGGGGAAGCGGGGATGGAGATGAAGAAGATGATGGAATTGGAAAAGTGGAACGACCTGGCCCTTACATGAGCGATGAAATTGTAATGGATCTTGGCTGATCAGCGGGATTGAGATCAAGTACCAAACACTATTCTTTGTGTATTTCGATCCTGTCGGGTATGTTCACTGTCTCTAATTACCGTGCTGATGGAAATTCCTACGGGTATGTGATGAATGATCACTGACCTTACCGT
>JBGTIB010000206.1:0-15419 GCA_041745875.1 Flavobacteriales bacterium
GTCCCGAGGCCGTGGGAATTCGCACATCGATGCTGCGTGCCATCGATACAATCGTGCAGGAAGGCATTGACGCAAAAGCCTATCCCGGCGCACAAGTGGTGGTAGCGGTGGATGGACAGGTGATCGTGGACCGCAGCTACGGACACCATGGCTACGACAGAAAGCGAGCCGTCCGACACAGTGATATATACGATCTGGCCTCGATCACCAAGGTGGCTGGTACCACACTGGCACTGATGAAGTTGGTGGACGATGGGTTGGTGAACATGGATGACAAGTTGAGCGACCACCTGTCGGAGCTTTCGCAAAGCCATCCCACGCATGCACGCATGGAGTTGCGCGACATCCTCACCCATCAGTCGGGTCTGAAAGCCTTCGTGCCTTTTCAGAACCGCTTGATGAAGGAGGGTAAGTTCAAGCCGAACACCGTGAGCGATAGTGCCACGGCAGAGTTCACCATCCGCATCGCAGCAGGCCTTTTCCTGCACCGTACATATGGCGACAGCATGTTGCAGTGGGTGCTGGATACGCCGCTGGGCAAGAAAGGCGACTACGTGTACAGCGACATGGGTTACTACCTGTTGCAGGCACTGATCGAGCGGCGCAGCGGCATGGGTCTGGATACCTACCTGGACCGCCATTTCTACCAGCCCCTTGGTGCAAGCACCCTTGGATACAGGCCGTGGCAGCGCTATTCCCTGGACCGCATCGCACCCACCGAGGACGATAGGGTGTTCCGCAAACGCCTGGTGCATGGCGACGTGCATGATCCCGGCTCGGCGATGAAAGGCGGGGTGGCCGGGCACGCTGGGTTGTTCAGCAATGCGGGCGATCTGGCCAAGGTGATGCAGCTCTTGGTGAATGGCGGCACCTATGGCGGTCGGCGTTATCTGAGCGAAACGGTCATCAAGGATTTCACCAAGTGCCAGTTCTGCAAGCCCGATGGCAGCGGCAACCGCCGGGCGCTCGGGTTCGATCGGCCCACGCGCGGTGGCAAGGGGCCCACCTGCGAATGCGTCAGCTATGCCAGCTTCGGGCATACCGGATTCACAGGTACCATGGCGTGGGCCGATCCGGAAAGCGGTGTGGTCTACATCTTCCTCAGCAACCGTGTCCATCCCAGTGCGGAGCGCAACAAGCTGGTCGAGTTGGGCATCCGGACCAAGGTGCAGGAAGTGATCCACACTGCGGTGTCCAGCAGGATCCAGCCTGAGCGCATGGAGATCGGCGGCGTGGGCCGGTAAGGTGGCTCGATGCATCAAGGCCGGATCCTGAAGAGCTCGTGTGAAGGCCCTTGGATATGCGGAAGCGACCAACGGTGAGGGGACAGGAGGCGATCCACGGTCCGCTAACTTCGCTCCGATGATCCTACTTCATTGAGCGGATCACCCGTGATCAAGAACATCATGACCGGCCACCGACAGCATCTATCACGCCGTTTGCTGATGCATGCGTCGGAGCTGCTCCTTGCGGCGATGATATTGCTGATCGTGTTGCCGGCTTTCGCACATTACCTGTTCGGAACACAGTTGGTGCAGGAGATCATGGATGTGCTGATCGTACTGGCTTCCTATGTGTTCCTCTATCGAGGGGTCAAGCGGTCATGGGTGCATTTGATGGGTATTCCTTCCTTGACCTTGGCCGTGGTGGTGCTGATCATGACCGATGGCGTGCTCCCACTTCTCGAATTGTTGAGCGAAGGCCTCACTACACTGCTGTTCATCATTGCCGTCGCACATCTGTTTTATGTGCTCTTCTTCACCTCGCAAGTGAATGTTCAGGTCATCATCTCGTCGATAAGCGGATATTTCGCACTGGGCTTGTTCTGGGCGCTGTGCGCATACATCATGGAGCGCGCCATCCCTGGTTCCTATCTGGATCACCACGGGCTGCCGCTCGATCGCCTTGCCATGACCTACTATGCCTTCATGACCATGACCACAGTTGGTTATGGTGATATTGAACCGGTGCTGGCCCCGGCGCGCGCGTTCAGCGCATTGATGGCCGTAAGCGGTCAGATGTACCTGGCGGGCGTCATGGCCGTGCTGGTGGGCAAGTTCCTGGAGAAGCGCTCCGCAGTGAAGGGGAATGTGCGGGACTGATCGAAGGCAAGAACTGTCCGCCTCGTACACCAACCTGTGATCTTTTCCGATCGGAGGGAAGTGCCGCGCCCTAAGGCTAAGGCAACACCTAATTGAGCGTCCAGATCGCCGCGTTCAGGGTCGTCGCAAAAGTGACCCACAGCAGGTAAGGCACCATCAGGTAGGAAGCCCAACGGTCGATCGGGTGGAAAGCACGGATACACAGGATGATCGTGACAAGCAACAGCGTGATGTCGATCAGTGCAAGGCCCGGGCTCTTCAGACCGAAGAAGAAGAGCGACCACAATACGTTGAGCAGGAGTTGCACACCGTACAGTGCCAGCCCCCGTCGCACCTTCGGATCCTCGGTGCCATTGCTCCAGATGAGGCCTGCGGCGAAGCCCATCATGATGTAGAGTACGGTCCACACCGGACCAAAAATGGTGTTGGGCGGATTGAAGGACGGTTTCTCGATCTCCATGTACCAACCTTCCACGGCACCTGCGGTGATCAACCCTGAAGTACTTCCAAGGATCAGCGTGACAGCAATGGCGATACCCACCTTCCAAGCGGGCGATGCAGCGTCGAGAATGCGGATGGTGCGGTCGAACATGACGCTTTGTACGGCACAAGAACCGTTCCGTTGCATGTAATGTGATGTCCCATGCTCCGACAACGGTCAGCCGTCATAGGACATTGGACATTCTTAGAACGGATAACCGATCGCGATATTCAGGATGAAATTGCGGTTCCAACGCGTGTCGAGGTCATCGAACACCCAACGGTCACCGGCCGGAAGGTCTGGTCGCCGCAGGGGAAACGCCAGGTCCAGACGTACCACGATCACCTCAGGGTCTATGCGGAGTCCGAAGCCGGCATCCACGGCCAGTTCGTCCACCACATTGTCCAGGTCGAGCTGGCCGCCGGGCCGTTGGGGGTCTTCTTTTATCAGCCACACGTTCCCGGCATCGGCGAAGAACGCAGCCTTGAAAATGCCCGACAGCGTGAAGCGGTACTCCAGGTTCGCCTCCAATTTCACATCGCCCACTTGGTCGATGAGCAGATTGTTGGATGCATCGCTCACATAACTACCTGGCCCAACACTGCGCGCCCTGAAGCCGCGCAGGCTGTTCGTTCCACCGGAGAAGAACTGCTTCACATAAGGTACGGTGGAGCTGTTACCATAGGCCAGGGCACCGTGAACGAGCAACCGACCGGCGATCATGTTGCCTTTGGCGCCGGTCAACTGGAACCAGCGTATTTCCGGCCGGAGGCGCACGAACTGCGAAAAGCGTTCGCCGAGCATGGTGTAGCCATCCTCGGGTCTTTGCCCTTCGGCAAGCCCGAAGATGCCTGCGGGAATATTGCCCCCTTCATCGCCGCCCAAGGTGTACACCAGCCAGCTGCGTTGGGGACCGCGGCCCTTTGTGCTCCGTGTATAGGTGTATCCGAAACCGATGATGAACTGCTCGTCGAAACTGCGCCGGATGGCCGGGTTCTCGTTCAGGAAGGAGTCGAACTCCTCGGAAGCGAAATAGAGGTTGTTGTAGCTCACCTCCAGCACTTGTAGATCGTGCCAGGTACGGCGGTCCTCACGCCAGCTATAGCTCATGCCTGCATTCACGGATTCCAGGCCGAACAGGCCGATGCGACGGAATAATCCATAACCCAGGGCGAAATTGGTCAGTGGTGCACTGGTGCGCGTGGTTTGCAGGAAGGGAAGCAGCAGCATGCGTGGCACTTGCAACCCGGCCTTGGCACCGATCTCGTAGGCATTGGTCCCTGTGCCTGCCCCGGCGATCTGTGTCTCGAAACGGCCGTTGAGGTCAATGGTCAACTGTTCAGCCCCACGGAAAATGTCCCGGTCACGGAAGCCGACCTTCAGTCCGGGGCCTGCGAAGTTGTTGCTCTTGCTCACAGCGTTCAGTTCGGTGAACAGCGAAAAGCGCTTTTGGGGCACCAGGATCACTTCGGCATCGATCACCCGGTGCTGGAGGCTGTCGTCATGGAAATTCACCAGCACGTTGCGGAACACACCGTAACTATTCAGGTAACTCTGGGTGGCATTGGCGCGGCGGAAGGAGTAGCGGTCCCCCGGGCGCATGAAGATGCCCCGTGTGATGGTGTGGGGCCGGTACATGTTCAGGTGGTTCACGTAGTGGATGCTATCCACCACGGTGGTGTCCTTGGGAGGGATCAGGTCATCATGGTCGCCATGCACGGTGACCGTGCCGATGGTATAGGGCACGCGGTGGGCCGCAGGGGTTGTGGCCTTGACGCGCAGATGCAGATCCACTTGATGATCACCAGCGGTACTGTCGGTGGCCCACACCAGGTCGTCGGCCCGAAGGCGATACCAGCCGCGGCCACGCAAGCGGTCGGTGACCAGGGCGCGTTCCGCGCTCAGCTTGTCGAGGTGGTATGGTTCATCAGGATCCAACTCATGCCTTAGCAGCATGGTGGCCAATGCGCTGTCGATTTCGGTGCCGGTAGTGTCGCCCATGCGGATCATGCGCATCAGGTGCGGTCGCCCGGGGCTCACGGTCCAGGTCACCGAGGTGGTGCGGCCCTTCTTCTTCACCTCATAGGCACTTGTGGCACTGAAATGCCCTCGGTTGTGCATCCTGTTCTCCAAGGCGGCATTGATGTCATCCAGGGGTACCTGGTTGAAGTACACCGGCGCCGAGCCGATCTTGTATTTCAACAGGTTCCTTATTCCCTTGGGCTTTTTGGGCTCCTTCACCATGTTGTACAACGCCACGGTGGGTCGCATGCCGAGCAAACTGGTGTTGGGTGTGGGAGTGACCACAGCGTTCAGTTCGCGCAATGCTGCGTTCCCCTCGAATGGAGGCGCTTCCTTCCATTGCACGGTGAAGGACCCGAACAGCGGTTGTTCCGGGGTGGCATGTTTCAGTCCGGTGCAGCTACTGGCCATGAAGAGCACAAGGGGCATGGCGCGGATCGTCCATGGCACGCCCGATATCAGCGCTACTATTTCCGCAAGCGCCTTCACTGTTCCGCTTCCTCTTTGCGCGTCGCCTCTCGTTGCTCCCGGACCTCCTGCCGGCGTCGCTCACGATCGCGGGCGTTCTCCTCGAATTCGCGCGTGTACATGATCGCAACACCGTTGTTGAAGATCTCGCCATCGTACAGATCGAATGCGTTCTCGTGGTACAGGCGAAGGCGCACTCTTCCATCCTTGGTCACATCGTACATGATCGCATACTGTGCAGCGCGTGAACTGCTCAAGTTGCTCACATCCTGATCACGTTCGTCCACCCCGAGCGAGCCACCGGCCTCGATGGTCACACGGTCGTTCAGCAGTCGCTGGCTTACGCGATAATCCACCGTGGTGCGCTGGTAGACCTCGTTACCCGCTGCCTGGTCGTAGGTGTTCACACCGAGTTGGATATCCATGCCCTTCACCACTTCTCCTGTCAGTCGGTTGAGTTGATCGGTCAGGATGCTGTTCACCGAATTGCGTGCTGCGGTGGTGGCGATACCGCTGCTGGGTGCGCCACCGGCCCCTTCGTCCTGGATGAAGGCATTGAGTACCAACAAGCCGAAGACCTGCCGGTTCAGTTCCTCCTCGTTCGATGCTTTGGAGAGTTGGTCGATGCGGTTGCTGACCTGCGGGAATGTATTGCGCGACATGCGGTCAAGGTCCAGCCCGAAGCCGATGGTAGGGGACTCGATGGCGCCATTGATGTTGATCAGCACCTCAAATGGCAGGCGTGCCTGCAGGCGGTTTCGCTCGCCCTCGCTGACACCACCACCAGCGCTGGCAACAAGCGGAAACGGAGCGGTCTCGGAACGGTACCTGGCCTGGATGTCCATGCGACCCAGCAAGGGGTCGCCGTCCCACACGACCGTTCCGCCGGGTACCAGTTCGAATCGCTTCTTCACCAGACCATAGAATTCCAGGGTATAGCCTCCGTCGGCCACGGTGAAGGGACCGCTGAGGAACAACTCGCCGGTGGGGGAATAGCGGAACACGAGGTCGGCCTCGCCGCTGAAGGTGGCCTGATCCCCGGTGGTAGGGTCGATAACTACCGCGAAGACGGCACGCTTGTCGATCTTCACACGCAGGTCGAGTTCGACACCGGGCAACTGCGCGGCCAGCGAATCGCGCAACATTTCCGTGTCGGCGTTCACCTTCAGCGTGTCGTCCAAATAGAGTTCCTCGGTGAACAGGACGATACCTTCATGATCGATCATTTCCACTTTGCTCCCGGGTAGCACGATGCTCAGATGCGTGCCGTCGAGGATGCCCACCGCTCCCCGCACCACCGGTGATGTGGCAGTTCCCTCGATGCGCAGATCGATGTTACCGAACAGGTTACCGAAGAACATCTCGTTCTCTTCGATGGTACTGTTCACGAGTTGGAAACGGTCGGTGCGCAGGCGCAGATCCAGTTCGGGAGTTTTGTCCATTGCGGTGTGTACTCTTCCGTCCAGCCGGAACTTGTTCCCGACACTGTCCAGCACGGTCATGTTCTCCAACAAGAGGCCTTTGTCGTCCAGTACCAGGGTCTCCTTCGGCAGACGGTAGGTACTTCCCGTCTGGATCACACCGATCCCCGCATCGTTGAAGGTGACCCGGCCATTGGCCTTCACGTCGTCGCCTGTCTGGCGGTAGGTCAATGTCCCTTCCAGGCCTCCTTCCACCGTGTAGAGATAGTCCTTTACGAACGGTTTCAGGAAGCGCAGGTCGCCGAGGGCCAGATCGGCTTCGGCCTGGACCTCGGGCTTGGTGCCGGATAGGTCCGCTTCAGCCTGCGCTGTCAATCGATTGCCTGGGCTCTTCAGGTCCACCTGGACGCTGTACCGTTCCTGCGCGACCTCGGTCGCTTGGAGGCGCAGGCCACCCACCTCCACGCCCTGCACGGCGAGTTGCTTGATGGTCAGATCGGCTTTCAGGCGCCCCTCCTCCATGAAGGGCAGGCTTACGGTCCCGTTGATCACCCCATTGATGAAGGGGATGGTATCACCCGTGTGGATCAGCTCGGTCAGGCTTGTAATGCGCAGTGTAGTGAGCTCGATGTGGTTGCGCCGTTGGCCGGTGCGCAGTGCGATGCGTTCATCCTGGCTCTGGAGTTCGAAGGCCTCCGCACGCAGTCCGTCCTCGGCAAGGTGAAGCTGGTTCGCGGGGTTCGCTGTCCAGGTCCGGAAGTTCAGGATGAACTCGTCGTCCATGTGCAGCACGGGCACACCATCCTCGCGGCCCAGCGCAAGCCCGATGCGATACTGTTCTTTCTCCTGATCGATGATGCGCAGGGTGGTGTACAGGGTGTCGTTCGCCGATCGGGCCACCAGACCAATGTTGTCCAGGCTCAACGAATCGCGCTCCACACGTTGCAGGCGCAGCGCACCCTGCAATCGATTCCCCTCCGCGTTCACATCCACGGTAAGGCCCTCCAGTATGATGCGGTCGTATTCCAATTGCGGCACATCGATGTTCAGGGCGAGTATGTCGCTGTTGCTGTCGTACGACCCGGAGAAGTTGCGCAATTCGATGGTTTGTAGATCGGGCAGTACGATGGAGGTGAGCCACTCGGTGCGGGGCAGGGTGATGGCCAGGTCCATGGCCCGGTCGGGCACAGGTGTGAAGGTGCCTTCCTCCTGGAAATAGCTGACCAGTTTTTCCCGTGTCCGTGGCATCAAACTATCGACACCCATATTGCTATGATAGTTCACGGTGAACGCATCACTATCCAGTTCCACGGCGGTGGAATCGGTGGCGAGCAGACCCATGAGGGAGAATTCCTCGAAGGTGAACTCCTCGTTCTCATTGGAGAGTCGCAGGCCCGGTGCCGCCAGCGCGACGCGGCCAAAACCTTCGGTGAGGAACGCGAGCCGACCGCTGATCCTGCCGTCGATGTTCAAGGGGTATCCGGTAACACCGATCTCTTGCAGGTGCAGCTTGCGCACGATCAGGTCCAGGTCCATGGCCAGACTGTCGTCCTTGGCCGGCCAGCGTCCTTTGGCATCAAGCAGCAGGTCCACGGGTTCGGCCTGGGCGGCCAGGTTCAGGTCGATGGAATCGCCGTAGGCTTTCACGAACAGGCGCAGGCTGCTCAGGTCGTGGCCGCCATAAACGAGGTCGGTGGGGATCAAGGTCAATGAACCATTGCGCGTATTGCTGTTGAGGCCCTTGCCATTGGCCACCAGCTTCAGGTCCACCGGGGCGAAGGCCGTATCGCCCAGGATCCGCCCCAGATCCAGGTTGGTGGTGGTGATCGCCATATCAAGACGGTCGGGAATGGTTCCGTTCCAATCATTCACTGTGGCGAAACCGGTGATCTTTCCCAGGTCGCTGTCCAGCGCAAGCACGGTCCGCATCGTACCACTTTCACCACTCGCATTGCCCCGCAGGCTCAAGCGTCCGGGCAACACCACATCCGGCGGTGCGAAAGCCCGGGCCACCTGCCGCATACCTGCCCCCATGGTGAGCTCCTCCACATCGATGTTGAAGTTGCTGTGCGGCCAGCGATCGGCCTTGCGCGTACGCCCCGTCACACGTACGCGACTGCCCTGATCACCACTCAGGTTCAAGCCCACGGTGTCCACATTGTTGGCACTGCCTGCGATGAATAGATGGGTATCCCACAACTCTTCCACTGCCGCAGCGGAGGGCAATTCCACCCCGACCTGCGCCAGCAGGGGGATCAGGTCATTCATCCGCAAGGTGGTGGTGACCTCCGCTTCCATGGGCACACTGTTCGGATCGCGGTAGGCCTTGCTCAGATCGCCCGGGCTTGCTGCCAGGCGGAACAACAGTTCATTGTCCATGGCGCGTACATGGCCATCAACCACGGTGAGCTGCGCTGGCGTCGCGTTGAGGTCCAGGGCGAGTTCCACTGCGGTCTTGTCCGGCCCGCCCTGCACGAACAACTTTTCCAGGTCGATGGCAATGCCCTTGTTGTTCACGGACACGTCCGATGCATCCAGTGCGATGGAGTGGAAAACCAGGTGCGCCGGATCGAAGAGCAGGGCAGGGGAGGCGATGCTATCGCTGTGCAACGCGATGCTGCTTCCGTTGATGCGCAATTCCTCGATGCCGAGGTCCCAGTCCTGGGTCCAGAAGCGGAAACCGTCATCCTTGTCGAGCCACAGTGGGTCAGGCGTGGAAAGGCTGTCGACCGGTGTCGGCTTCGTGGCGGCCACCATGCCGAACACCAGCCCCTCCAGTTCGAAGTTCTTGAGAGCAAGCTGTTGCTGCGTAAGGTCCATGCTCCTAGTGTTGAGCCCGGCCTGTTCCACCGCGATCCACAGACTGTCCGGGCTGTCGATGGTCTTCATCGTGAAGAAGACGTTCTCCAGCGCGATGCTTTCGAAACGCACGTCGATCTCTGCCAGTGGGTTCTCCAGATCCGGGTAGGGTGGAGGTTTTGCTTCGCCACTGGTGGTGCGCAGGTCCAGGCGGGTGTCCTTCAACATCAGGTCGTCCACATGGAATTCAAGCGGATCGGTGCCGAAGCGGTCGAAGTCAAGTGCCAGTTCACCCAGGCGCAGGTCCATGTCCATGCCCGAGGGTTCCATGTCCATGGTGAAGTGGATGCGCACCAGACGCACATCGCCGATCGCAAAGTCGAAGCCACCGGTGCTGTCCTTGGGTGCTTTCTCTTCCTTGGGACCATCGCCTGCAAGGGCATCGATGATGAAATCGAAGTTGAATGTGCTGTCCGGGAATTGCTCCATGTTCGCCCGCACATCGGTGAGCACGACGGGGTCGAGCAGGATCCGTTTGCGCAGCAGGGAACTCACGGCGAGACTGGTCTTGATAGTCCCGGCGTGGATCAGCGTGTCGCCACGTTCATCGGCGACGAACAGTCCCTGCAATCTCACGCCAAGGGGAAAGCGCAAGTGCAGGCTTTCAAGGCGGATCGTCGTCCCCGTGCTTTCCTCCAGGATCGCGACGGCCTTCTTTCGCGCCAGGTCCTGAACGGGCGGCAAATACAGTAGGATCAGTGTCAGGGCGATCAGGACGAAGGGCAGCGCGACGATACCGATCAGCACCCGCAGCCAGGTTCGGCGCTTGCTTCGCTTGGCTTTTTTAGGCTGCGCGGCATCGGTATCGGCTGAAGACGTCGACAATGGGACGAAGTTACGGAGGGGCACGGAGGAGCCCGGGTGGCGGTCCAGGGCGAGCGCGTCCGTAACATTCGAAATGAACGATCAGTTCGTTGTCTGCGACCCCTTCAGGGTCGAATTCCGCGACGGGCGGTGCTCTCTAATGTCTGTGACCCTTTCAGGGTCCAGCCTCATCAAGGCAGTTCAGACCCTGAAAGGGTCACAGACATTAGCACTTGTGATCCACGCGAAGTCGCACGACCCCGACGGGGTCGCAGAACAATATGGGACGTGATCATCATTCAAGTCGATGCGTTTGCCCCGGGCGACGATTTCGAAGGAACGCCTCCCCGTCCCGCTCACATCCGCAACTCCTTCACCTCGCCCTTGTCGGTGATCCAGAGATATTTGATGATCTCCTTCACATCCTTCTTCGCGAAGGCCTCCGGGAGCTGGCAATGCATGGTGAGATTGTAGGTGTACTGCACCGGTGGCTCGGTGATCTCGGCATGCAGCACGATGTCGAAATTCCCATAAGGCACCTTGTTGTAGAACAGGGTGCTGGGCTTGCGAATGTCGTTCACCACCTGCCCTTTGCGACGGCTGTTCAGGCTGCTTTGGCTGCGGCTTTGGTAAGCGGTGTAGCGGTCCAGCGGGAAGTAGGCGCCGTTCTTCTCGGCCGCCACCCGATGGCTCTCCGCCACCTTCAGCCCGAGCTTGTCGAAGTTGGCCAGCTTCTGTTGCAGGAGCTTGGTGGCGAACATGCGCAAGGTATCGTAGCAGGCGCTTTGTTGGTCCACGAAGAAATCCACCTTCACCAGGTCGTAGATCTCCTCCTTGGCCGCGGCGGTCACCAGTTTATCCAGCACCCGCGCATCGTTGAAACGCACGTGTATGTTCTTCTGTATCTCGAAACCGGCGGGGACCTCCTGGTAGCTCTTGCTGAACAGCTTGCGCGTGGCCTCGAGCTCGTATACGGGGATGAAGGACAACATGTCGGTGAAGACATCGGCCTCCTTCACGCCCTGCACCTTCACGCGCCGGGTGAAGCCATCGATGCGTTCGTTCATCAGGCTGTCAGCTTCTTCAGCACTTTGGCCCAACTGCGTCACGTGGAAGATCGCGAGGTAGCTGTCGGCGCGCATGTTCATCATGGCGTTCACCTCCAGCACAAGGACGTTGCCTTGCAGGGTGGCCTTCACCGGCTGTTCGGCCTGTTGAAAGAAGATGCGGCTGTTGCTCTCGTACATCAGGTTGCCCATGGCCTGGGGCCGGGCATGGAGGGCAGCAACACAAAGAGCGGTCATCAAGGAAATACGGAGCATGGTCGGGTGTTTGCCCGACCCGTACACGCCGCTGCGTGATGCGTTCGATCGTCCCCGTTCAGGTGATCGGGTTCAGCATCACGCTGAACACGGTGATGCTGTTGGCATCGCGATCATAGAACAGTTTGTCCAACGCCTCCACCACGTTCTTCGCGCGGAAGTAGGAGGTCTGCAGGCTGTTCTCGCCGCGCGGGCTCCATTGGATGGTATAGCTGCTGGTGCGCTCCTTGTAGTTCCGCACATAGTCGAGCATCTCGCGCAGAGCTTCCGCCTTGTCCCGCCCTTCAGTGGCATGGAACAGGAAGCTCTGGTTGTGGCGCGGATTGAGGGTGATGAGGAAGAGCTTCGTGATCTTGCCTTTGCGATCCTCCTCGAAGTTGAAGACCAGCCCATCCTGGCCCATGCCGATGTGGCCACTGATCTCCTTTTGAAGGCGGGCTATCTCGAGGTTCTTGTCCTTGGTCATGGTGGGCGATGGTCGTGTGCTCCAGGGATCGGCAATGAAGGGGCGAAAATAGTGCAAGTACACGGGCTCCTGCGGTCCGACGCGCTTGATCACAACAGGCACGGATATCTAGAACTCCACGCTTCGCGCGGTGTATATTGGTCCCAACGTTAAGGGTGACACAGATCCCAGTTAACCTAAAGTTTGGTCCTTTGCCCCGTTAACCCAAGCTCAAGACCCCAACTCGATGAAAAGTATTTGGAAAATGGAACAACGCAAGCACTGTTCTCGCTGGTCGGCACTACTGGTGGCGGCCTCAGTCGCAATGGTACCAGGTTACGCACAGATCGCTGCCTGGGATTTCAATGGAGAAACTGCAGTGGTCACCTCGGCTGCGGAGGTATACGATACGGGGCTGGACGCCAGCAACCTGATCACGCGTGGTGCGGGTGCATCCGCCAGCGCTGGAGCGAACTCGTTCCGGACCCAAGGATTCCAGAACAATGGCATTGCCACGAGCAACACGGACTATTTCCAGGTGACGCTCTCAGCGGTGCCTGGCTTTGAACTCTCGCTGGCTACCATCGATTGCCGGGTCACTGGCACCGCAAGCTTTTCAGCTTCACCGGGTGCCCAGAACCAGTTCGCCTATAGTCTGGATGGGACGAATTTCACCTTGATCGGAAGTCCCTCGGTCACCATAGGAACGAACCAGGTCTTCCAGATCGACCTTACCGGAGTGCCGGCTTTGCAGGATGTTCCTGATGGCATCACGGTGACGTTGCGTTACTATGCCAGCGGCCAGACCACCACCGGTGGATGGGGCTATTCCTCACCCAATGTCGGTGACTATGGACTGGCCATCGGTGGCACGGTCACATCGACAGGAGGCCCTGCTTGTGGCGTTACGCTCGGTGCCGGTACCGCCATCTGTAACAGCCAGACCGCAGGTCCGGGGAACGATACGTATGATCTCACCATCCCTTACACGGGCATGGATGCTACGGTGTCGGTGATCAACAACAGCGGATCGGGGGTCGTTGGTGGAGATGACCCAGCGGTTACCGCGGACGGTACCATCGTGATCAGTGGCATCAGCGAGGACGATGCCTACGATGTGGCCCTAAGCGCACCTTGCAACACACAGGTGGTGAGCGGTGCGGCCCCTTCCTGCGAACCACCATTCGCTGGGACGATCATCTCTTTCGATGACGATCTGCTCTGGACCGCAGGCTCGGGAGGCCTGGGTTCCTATTTCAGTGACCATGTGTATGTGGATGAAGCATGGAGTTTCACCGGCGGCCCGGCATTGCGCAATGGTACCGGAGCACAGGACGGCTTTCCGGGGGCATTGGGTACATATTCATGGCGCTTACGCGATGTGACCACGACCGACTGGCGTGCGACCTACCAAGGTG
This sequence comes from Flavobacteriales bacterium, assembly GCA_041745875.1. GTDB lineage: Bacteria > Bacteroidota > Bacteroidia > Flavobacteriales_F > PHOS-HE28 > PHOS-HE28. Next base: position 13,343 of record JBGTIB010000206.1, read on the forward strand.
AGGAGATCCTGGAGAGCTTCGGTTTCAGCGTTCGCCGCTGGGACGGTTCGCCAAGTCCGGCCTTTGAAGTGAGCTACAGCACCGATGGAGGTTCCTCCTTCAGCGCTGCGGTGGCGGTGATCGACAACACTTTCCTGAACAACACTTCCGACTGGAAGGTCTTCAGCCATGCGATCGTCACCCCGGCCGGACTGGCAGCAGGGCAGTTCGTGGTCCGCGTGGCCGCCACGGGTACGACCGAGCGCATCATGATCGATGACTTCACCTTCGCGACCGAGCCTGCACCACCTGGCGCGGGCATTACGATCAACGAAGTGGACAGTGACACGCCGGGTACCGATACCGAGGAGTTCATTGAACTATACGGTCCGGCGAATGCACCTTTGGACGGTCTGGTCATCGTGCTTTACAATGGTTCCAATGATCAGTCGTATGCGGCCTTCGACCTGGACGGCTTCAACCTGGATGCGAACGGGTTCTTCGTGATCGGCAATATTGCAGTGGCTTCCGCCCAGATCACTTTCGCGGACAATTTTCTCCAGAACGGTGCTGATGCCGTTGCCCTGTATGTGGGTGATGCCACCGATTTTCCCAATGGGACCGCTGTGACAACGACCAACCTGGTGGATGCCGTAGTGTATGACACCAATGATGCCGACGATGCCGGCCTGCTGGTTCTTACTCCGGGTCAACCGCAGGTGAACGAAGCCGCCAACGGGAACTCGGCCGGTGAGTCGATCGCGCGTGTTCCTGACGGAGGTAACCCGTTGGAGACGGTCACCTATGTGGCCCAGGCACCCACACCTGGTGCCACCAACGTGCCCAGTTGCGATGTGGTGTTTTCGGCCGAGAGCACAAGCTGCAACAGTGCCACGCCAGGCCCCGGTGATACCTACGACCTGAGCATTCCATACACCGGTGTACAGGCGGGGTTGACGGTCATCAACAACAGCGGTTCGGGTTCCGTGGGCGGCGACGATCCCGCTGTGGTGAGCGATGGCGTGATCGTGATCGCTGGCATCAATGAGACCGATGCGTACAACATCAGCTTCAGCATGCCATGTGCACAGCTGACGGTGTCGGGTGCCGCTCCGGTGTGCGAACCACCGCCCACTGTCATTATCAATGAAGTGGACTACGACAACCCCGGAACCGACGATGATGAATGGATCGAGCTCTACAACTTCGGCACGGAAGCAGTGGATCTCAATGGCATGAGCCTGGAGTTGGTCAATGGGGCCGGAGGCGGTGCCGTAGTGTACAACACCATCGTGCTCCCTGCAGTGATCCTGCCTGCCGGTGGCTACTACGTGATCGGCAACAATGCCGGCAATGCCGCTGTGGATCTTTTGGTCACGCCCACCACGAACCTGATCCAGAACGGAGCACCGGATGCCATCGGACTGCGTGCTGCGGACAACACCTTGATCGACGCGGTGAGCTATGAAGGCGATAGTGGCGCACCGTACACCGAGGGTGCCGGGTTCACCGGTGCTGATGACAATAGCACTGTGGACATGGTGATCGCCCGTGTGCCCAATGGCTCCGATACGAACGACAACAATGCCGATTGGCTTGTTTGGTGCGCCACGCCCGGCTTCAGTAACGATGAGGCCCCGGATGATGATGGTGACGGCATCCCCAATTGCATCGATACGTGCCCCTTGGCCGTGGACGGCATTCCCAACTTCGATGAGAACACCTGTGCCTGCGAGTTGGGCTATGTCGCCAACATCGAGGACATGGATGGCAATGACGTGGTTACCGCTTGCAACGTGCTTTGTTCGATCGATGTGACCTTGGAGATCAACTCCGATCTGAACGCCAGCCAGACCACCTGGGAGATCGCCGATGCAACCACCAGCACGGTGGTGTGCAGCGGTGGTCCTTACTTCGACGGCTTCCAGCTGAACATCCCCACCAACTGCTGCCTGTCCGAGGGTTGCTACACCCTGGCGGTTTACGACAGCGGTGGCGATGGCATGGTGAACGGCTTCAACGGTGGCTACCAGTTGCGCAATGCGGCGGACAATCGTCGCATCATCGACAACCAGTCGAACGGCAACTTCGGCAGCCA
>JBGTIB010000207.1:0-18572 GCA_041745875.1 Flavobacteriales bacterium
GAACGGACCGGCAATGATGACCTTGTCATCCGCTTGCACCACGATATCGGACACATACATGTCCGTACCCAGGCCTGCATCGAAGGTGAGGTCCGGCGACCCATCGCTGTTCAGGCGGGCCACCTGCGGGCGGTAGGTCCCGCCAATGTTGTTGAACTGGCCCGCCACCATCACCTTTCCGTCGGCGCGCAAGGTGATCGCATGCACCGGCTGGTCGGGTGCGTTGCCCGGCACGAACGCGTTATCGGCCTGTCCATTGGGCTGCAAACGCAACAGGTGTTGCCTCCCATGGAAGTTCATGAAGTCACCACCCACCAGGATGTTCCCATCCGGCTGCAACACCAATGCGCCGACATCCCAATTCGCGCCGGCACCAGGATCGAAGGTGTGGTCCACCGAGCCATCGGTGTTCAACCGCACGATGCGGTTCCTGTTCGTGGTATTGTATTCCGTGAAGCTGCCCCCGGCCACCACCTTCCCATCGGGCTGGATGGCCAGCGTAAGGATGCCAAAGCCGCTGGTGGCACCTTCACCACTGCCGTAGCCCACGTCGATCGGGTTCCACATTGGGTCCACCGATCCGGGTTGAGCAAGCAAGGGCTGCACCGCAGGCAGGCAGGCGATCAGGGAAAGGACGGGTAGAAAGCGTGTCATGTTCAGGTGGTTCTTTCTCGAAGACGTGAACGCTGCACTTCTGTTGCCTGCAACGCAGGGTCTCCACCAATTCGATCATCGTTGCCAGGGTCCCATCACAATGCGCAGGATATTCTCCTGGCCGTTCATAGTGAACCGGGCAAGGGCACCTCGATCCGCACAGCGTAACCGCTTGCAACACGCAAAACAGCGACAGTATCCGGGCGGCAAAGTGGAGGTCATGGGGAGATCGGGATGTACTTCATTGATCGGCCGATCGAAACTGGTAGAAATACCAGTTATACGACGTCATCAAGGTCCGACTTTTACGCGGTCATGATAATGACCCGATCCGTACCTCAATGGGATATCCCATTGCTTGTGCTGCTGGCACAGTGCCCACTTGTTACTGCCCGAACACAAGCTGAATCGATGGTGTTCACCGCAGCAACGCTCCACAACGCCGTCGACACCACATCGCAACGTCATCGATGGCGGCAGGTTGAACACCTCGGACCTGGACCGGTGGTACGTATCGAGCGCATTGCGTGGACGTTGGCATTGCGCGAATACGAAAAAATGCACCTGGGTGCATCACTACATGTAGTGATGTCCGAGGCTTGTAATGCCATTCGCATCGTCATACATTCGCTTGTTGAAATTTCACTTGAAGCACTCTTGGTTTTGAGGCGAACCATTAACACCACTGGTCATGACCAAAATGACTCCCCTCCTGAAAACAATGCGACTCTGGGCCCTCCTATTCACCCTGGCGACCCTCCATTCACTACAGGCCCAGCAAGACTGTTCCAACACATCCGTTCTTGCGGAGGGCTATTCCGTGTCGATCTCCGGAGTGACCGAAAATGGCGACGGTACCCACACGATCGTCCTCACCGTACTCAACGACGGTTGCTCGGGTTGCAAGAAGCTCAACTCCTTCCTGGTCCAGGCTGCGCCGGGGACCTACTCGAACGTCATCGTCGATGTGCTTTACGGTCCATTCAGCTATGCCAACGTGGCTCTTGGCCCGACCTTGTCCGGAACCGCGCTGACCGGTTTCCGGATCAACAATACCAACGGGATGGGCAACGGGAATGCTTCGGCCTTTACGGTGACATACACGCTGACCGGTGGCTTCCAGGACCAACAGACACAGGCAAAGGCAGGCCCCAATACGCTCACCAGTTACTTCACAGCCGCGGATTTCCAAGGGGTGCTGGATTGCCTCAGCCCCAACCAGGTGATCTTCCCCTACTTCGATCCGTATGTGAACAAGTCCTATGACATCATCGGCGTGGAACTCACCTCGCTGTACTACACGTTCCTGACGAATGGAACGTATATCTCCGATGACATCTTCCAGATACTCGGCAACAGTGTAAGGGTCTCCATCCGGACCAAGCCGGGGCAACATGCCAATGCGGTGGCTTTGTTGACCACACCGGCCTATGCCATGGTGCAGGAGTTGGACGACCCGGCCAACAACCTGATCAACGGCACGATCCCGATCCTGAACCTGTTGTCGCTGAACCTGCTTCCCGATCTGCTGGTCTCCGCGCGGCCCATCTATGCACCGCTGAGCAATGCGGGCCTGATCACCAGTCAAGGTGATACCTCCCTCCGTTCCTTTCGGGCGCGTGATGTCTTTGGCGTGAACGGCGATGGTGTCAAGGTGGGTGTGCTCTCGGATAGTTACAACACGATACTGGGTGATCCGGCAGGGGATGATGTGGAGCGGGGAGATCTGCCTGGCGTGTCCAATCCGACACACCCCACACCTGTGGATGTGCTCCAGGATTTTCCTTTTGGAACACGTTCCGACGAAGGTCGTGCGATGCTCCAGATCGTGCATGACATAGCGCCGGGTGCCGATCTGGCGTTCAGGACGGGCTTCCTCGGTGCGATCGATCTCGCCAACGGCATCAGGGACTTGGAACAGGCGGGTTGCGATGTGATCGTGGACGATATCTCTTACATCTCGGAGCCCTTCTTCAGGGATGGTGTGATCGCCCAGGCCGTGGACGAGGTCAAGGCCCTTGGGGTGAGTTATTTCTCCGCCGCAGGGAATTTCGGGACCAACTCATGGCAAGGAACGTTCGCTCCTGTTGCTGCTCCTGCGGGTGTGATCGGTCAGGCGCACGATTTCGCGAATGGCCAGGGAGGAGCGGATATTCTCCAAGGCATCACCCTGTACCAGGGACAATACACGGTGGTGTTCCAATGGGACGACGGTACGCCAGGCACGACCACCAATTCTGATTTTGATATCTACCTCACCAACAACAACGGGAACACCCTCTTCGGGTTCAACCGCATGAACATCGGCGGTGACGCGATGGAGATCCTGCCCTTTGTGGTCGCTGCGGATTCCGTCCAGTCCAATATCATGATCGTGCGCGAAAGCGGCAGCGGGCCTGCTTTCCTGAAGTATATCGTCTATCGCGGACTTCTTGAGATCAATGAGTATGGCGGGCTGAACGCCTCCACCATCACCGGACACGCCAATGCGGAAGGTGCCATAGCCGTAGGTGCGGTGCTGTATTCGAATACACCGGAGTACGGCGTGAACCCACCGACCGTGGCTTCCTTCTCCTCCCGAGGCGGAACCCCCGTGAACGGGGTCACCCGCGCGAAGCCGGAGATCACAGCGCCCAACGGGGTGAACACTTCCGTTGAATTGGGTGGGGTGAACATCGATGGCGATGCGTTCCCCAACTTCTTCGGCACCTCGGCCGCCGCACCGCATGCCGCAGGGGTGGCAGCACTGCTGATGGACGCACGGACCAAGTACTACGGGGATGCGCTCTCGCCGGACCAGGTGAAAGGGATACTGCAGAGCACCGCGATCGACATGAACACCCCGGGCTATGATGTGGCCACGGGCGCAGGCTTCATACTGGCGGATTCGGCACTGAAGAACCTGGCCAACCCTTCGCCTTTCATCACGGGCATCGCCTACGATACGACGCTGACACCCGGGGTCGATACCCTGCTGCTGACGATCTATGGCGAGTATCTGAGCGGCTCCTCCACCGTTTGGCTGGATGGCGCACCGTTGACCAATGGTGTGGTCATACAAGGTGACTCGGCCATCATCACCATCGTGGATCCCTTCACCGGGTTGTATCCTGCGATCCAGGTGTACAATCCCCCCATGGCGGGCACGAACGGACTGGACGGTGGGCTGTCCAATCCGCTTTACTTCACGACCAAGGAGACGATCCTGGTAAGTGTGGACGACAAGTCCAAGAAGTATGGTGAGGCCCTGCCGGAGTTTACGGCTGAGTACACTTTCGCAAGCGTCGATGGCAGCATTCCGCTAAATGCGGCCGGACTTGCCCAATACGAACTGGATCGGATCCACGACATCGACCTCACCACGATCGCGACGGCGCTCAGCAATGTGGGCTTGTGGGGCATTTCAGCAGACCCCGCCGATCCGTTGAGCCCCAACAGCACCGTACCGGCCACGGATACACTCGACATTTCACTGCTGCAACGCTTCAACTTCGTCTTCGATGATGGCCTGCTCACCATCAGCCCGCTGGAGCTGAAGATCACACCGCGCGATACCACCTTCGTGTACAACGACTCCATCGTGGGGATCTCGTTGGACTACTTGTTCAATGATGGCGCGTCGGGCGTCATCCCCATCAATGCCAGCGACAGCCTCGCGATCGTGAATGCCGTGAGGTCCACCCATGGCACGGCGCTGGTCAATGCGGTCGGTGTGGTCAGGGGTACTGCGCTGGTGAACAGCGACGGGACCCAGTTGCTGACCGATTCGCTGCTCAGCAACTTCAGCTTCATGATCTCCCAGCGCGTGACCTCAACACGTGGTACGGCCCTGGTGAACGGCGAACTGATCGATCCGGAGGAGTTGTACACCGCCGCTGCATTCACCAATGCGGCGGCCCGACTGGTCCGTGGTACCGCCTTGGTGAACGGTTACCCATTGGTCCGGGGCACGGCGTTGGTCAATACGGTCGACTCGCTCGGTGCGATCACCAATACCAATTCGCTGGTCAATGCGGAAAGTCTGGTCAACAGTTCAGGGGTCCTGAATTCCTCCACCATTACCCTGGAGAGCAATTCCGAGACGCTGGTGATCCTGGGTGATACCGACATCGCGATCCTGTCGGGTGATACCGTGGGCGATGTGGTCATCAGATCGGTGAACCTTATCACCGGGAACACGGTCGGCACCCACCTTTCGATCCCCGGCACCTTCCTGACGAACAACTTCATTGTGACCTATGGCCTGGGCAACATCACCATCCTGCCCGATACCGCCCAGTTCGTCATCGCGCCAGGCAGCCTCACACAGGTGTATGACGGTGGTCCGAAGTCCATTGGCGTAACTGTGTTCCCGGATACGCTGGCATACACCATCACCTACAACGGGAGCACGGTACCACCTGTGAATGCGGGGTCCTACGCCGTTCATATCGCTGTGAACGACCCGAACTATGTAGGCTCCGCGGATGCTACGTTGGTGATCGAGAAGGTCGGTGCCACCGCATCAACTGGTACCTACGTCATCAACAAGGGACAAGCGCTGCCTGCTTTCACCGCCACGTATGACGGTTTCATCAATGGCGACGATGCATCGGTGGTGACCTCGGTCTCCTTCGCGCTTAGCCCCAATTACACGGGCAATGCTGGTGTGTACAGCATCACTGTCTCAGCAACAGCCGCGAATTACTCGTTCACTTCGGTCAACGGCACCTTGTATGTCAACCCTTCCGGCCCGGGCACCAAACAGGTGAAGCCGAACTTCATCTGCTATGAGATACTGAGCGCCCCTGATGCGAACGGCTACACGCACGTTGCCTGGTTCAACTACCAGAACCCCAACAACGCTCCGGTCTACATCCCGGTGGGGCCGGCCAATGCGATCAGCGGCGCACCCCTGGATGCGTCAGAGCAACCCTCGCTCTTCCTGCCCGGCAACTCAGCTCCGATACCATACCCCAACATGGGTGGCGCCATCACCTGGCAGGTAACGAGCAACAAGAACAACGGCAGCACCGGATCGATCCCCGCGAACTCATCGAATGTGGTGTGCAGTAGTCCGGGGGTGAAGATGCTCCTGGGGTCCGAGGTACAGGAAGTTGCCACTGAAGTTCGTGTCTACCCCAACCCTTCGTCCGGCAAGGTGTTCCTGGAATTCACCGATGAACAAGTGGCCGGAGCAAGCCTGGTGGTATACAACACGTTGGGGATGCGGTGTCCGGTCCATGTGGAAAGGACGACCGATCATTTGGTGGAACTTGACCTGGCATCCCTGGGGGCGGGCATGTACATCATCCATGTCGTCAATGCGAACAGCATGCAGTCCTACACCGTGATCATCGAGTGACCTGGAGCAACGAACGGTGGGAGCCATCGGCCGCATTGCGGTCGGTGGCTCCTTCGTATTCGGGGCCTATCTTGTGCCGCATGCGTAGGTACCTCTTCGCATTGCTCCTGCTCGGCCACATCCTACCCACATTCGGGCAGGACGGGGTGATCGACAGCTTGAACACGGTCCTGGCATCCAAGCTTCCCGATACAACAAGGGTATCGACCTTGTTGGAGTTGAGCGGCCAGTATTACCGCACGGATGCGGAAAAGGCCCAGCGACTGGCGATCGAGGCCATGCAACTCGCAGAGAAGATCGACCACAAGAGCGGCCAGGCCTATGCTTTCAAGGCCATTGGCATGAGCTATTACTTCCAGAACAACTGGGTCGATGCGTTGGTGAACTGGAAACTGGCGCTGGAGATGTTCAGAACGATCGACGACCTGAACGGGGTGTCCAACATGTTGAACAACCTCGGTGCAGTACACTTCAATGGGGGCGATGACAAGGCGGCATTGGATTATTACATGGAGTCGCTGCGCGTGGCCGAAGCGAACAACGATTCGTTGCGTACTGTGACGGCCTTGGTCAACATCGGCACCGTCTACCTCTCCAAGGAATCGAGCAAGCCCATGGCCTTCAAGTATTACAAGCGCGCCCTGCCATTGAGCAAGGCCCTTGGGGACCACGACGCCATCGGCGCCTGCGCCGTGAACCTTGGCGAGCTCTACCTGCAGGAGCGAACCGCGATCGACTCCATCAAGCTCTACAACCCTGACTCGGCGCTGTTCTATTTCCAATTGGCCCTGGATGCGTACCGTAGTACCGCTACAGGCAATGTGCCGTTCGCATTGAAGAGCATCGGCAGGGTCTACGCCATTCGCGAGGACCACAACAAGGCCATCCAATACCAGACAGAGGCGTACCAGCTCGCCATGGCCATGGACGCCAAGCTGGAAATGGCCCAATCCTTATTGAGCCTGGCGGAGACCTACGAAAGAAAGGGGGATATACCCGAAGCCATCGCCACGTTCGATCGCGCCAAGGAGCTTTCGATAGAGCTCGATGCGACCTACGAGATAGAGCAGGCCTACAAGGGTCTTGCGGACAGCTATGCAAAGACTTCGAATTACAAGAAGGCCTATACCTATCTGAATCTTTATTCGGACATCAAGGACACGCTGTACAATGCCGAAATGGACAAAAAGCTCCAGGCCCAGACCTTGCACTATGAGATCGAAAAGAAGGAAGGGCAGATCTCGCTGCTGGAAAAGGATCAGGAGTTAAGAACGCTTGAGATCAGGCGACAAAAGGCGATACGAAATGCCACGATCGCCTTCGGAGGCCTCCTGTTGGTCCTGGTCGGAGGCTTGTTCAATCGATACCGATACACGCAACGCGTGAACAAGATCATCCAGAAGGAGAAGGACCGCAGCGAGGAACTCCTGTTGAATATCCTGCCGGAAGAGGTGGCCGAGGAGCTCAAGGCCAAGGGCGAGGCCGAGGCCGTGCAGATCGATCAGGTCAGCGTGCTCTTTACGGACTTCAAGGGCTTCACAGCCCTGAGCGAGCGGGTGACCCCGAAGCAACTGGTGAAGGACCTGCACGAATGCTTCAGCGCTTTCGACCACATCTGCGAGGCCCGGGGCCTGGAGAAGATCAAGACCATCGGCGATGCTTACATGGCTGCCGGTGGCCTGCCGGTGCCCAACACCACCCATGCCACGGACGCCATCGCGGCAGCGCTGGAGATGCGCGACTTCATCGCCGAAGGAAAGGCGCGGAAGATCGCCGCCGGTTTGCCCTACTTCGAGATCCGTATCGGCATCCATACCGGGCCGGTGGTGGCGGGCATCGTGGGCGTGAAGAAGTTCAGCTACGATATCTGGGGCGATACGGTGAACACGGCCAGCCGCATGGAGTCCTCCGGCGGTGTGGGGCAGGTGAACATCAGCGAGAGCACCTTTGCGAGGGTCAAGGATGAGCCCCGATTTTCCTTCACCCCGCGCGGCAAAGTGCAGGCCAAGGGCAAGGGCGAAATGGAAATGTACTTCGTCGAAGTACGACCTCAATGAGCACAGCGCAGTGCCTTGGGAACGAATCTATCATGCGCGATAAGCAGATGATGCATCCGCTTGTGGTGGACCACCAGCAATGTGGGGCCGCCGACGTTCCCGATCGCTACCGGAACGCGCAGCGGTGATCACCACAACGTGGGTGGACATCGGATCTCCCCCCCGACGGATCACCGGCAACCCATTCATTGCATTGCTCCCCGCGCCCCACCCGCCCGCTACCTTTGCCACCCCGTATGCAGCCACATTGTATCCCTTATGCCGCCACCCAGCGTTTCGCACCCCTGGTGTTGGACCACCTGGCGCAGGCGGAAGGGCTCCGGGAACTATTCCCCTACACACCGGATCTACCGGGCCTGCGAAAGGCGGCGGCCGCACGCAACTTCGATCCCGCCGCGCGCCTGACGCTGTGTACCGCCCTGGCCGCACAGTACAGCGGCATGCAGCTGCCCGATGCGCTGCGCGACAACCTCGCCGCGCTGCGCAAACCCGACACACTGACGGTGACCACCGGCCACCAACTGTGCCTCTTCGGCGGGCCGCTTTATGTGCCTTTCAAGATCCTGAACGTGGTGCGCCTGGCGCGTACGCTGAGCGCCGATCTCGGTCGTGCCGTGGTGCCGGTGTTCTGGATGGCCAGCGAGGACCACGACCGCGCGGAGATCGACCATGCCTACCTGAACGGCACCAAGGTGCAGTGGCCCGGGAAGGCCGGCGGTGCGGTGGGGCACATGGTGCTGGAGGATATCGGACCGGTGCTGGCGAAGGCCGTGGAACACCTCGGCCCCGGGCCGCATGCCGCTTCCATCGGGGAACTGCTGCACGATTGCTACCGACCGGACCGTACCCTGGCCGAGGCCACGCGCCATTTCGTCCATGCACTGTTCGGCCGCTTCGGCGTGGTGGTGCTCGATGGTGACGACCCCGCGCTGAAACAGCAGTTCGCTCCGCTGATGCGCGAGGAATTGCTGCACCAGCTGGCGACACGCACGGTGCAATACGCCAACGAAAAACTGGAGGGACGCTACGGGGTGCAGGCCCATGCACGCGACATCAATCTGTTCCACCTGCGGCCGGGGCACCGCTCGCGTATCGTGGAGGAGGAAGGCCGCTACCAGGTGCTCGACCATGGACCAGCGTGGAGCGCCGACCAGTTGCTCGCCGCACTGGAGGCGCACCCCGAGCACTTCTCGCCCAACGTGCTGATGCGTCCACTCTACCAGGAATGCATTCTGCCCAACATCGCCTACGTGGGTGGTGGCGGTGAACTGGCCTATTGGGCACAGCTGCGCTGGTTGTTCCAAGGCATGCAGGTGCCCATGCCCGTCGTGCTGTTGCGCACCAGTGCCGCCTTGATCAGCAGCAAACGATTGAAGCAGTGGGAGGGGATGGGTCTGGGTCTGGAGGACCTCTTCGCCGAGGCCGATGCGGTGAAAGCACGGGTGGCCTCTTTACAGGTTGACTTCAGCACCTCGGTGGAGGAGGAGCGCGCCACGATGCAAACCTTCTATGCACTACTGGCCAACAAGGCGGCGGCGGCCGATGCCACGCTGCGGGCAGCGGTGGAAGCACGCGCCACAGCGGCGGATAAAGGCGTGGTGCGGATCGGGAAGGGCCTGGTGCGCGCCGCCAAACGCAAGGAGGCCGTCACCCTGCAACGGATCGATGCGGTGCATGCCGCGCTGTTCCCCCATGGCAGCCTGCAGGAACGCCGCGCCAACATCCTACCCATGCTGGCCGCGCATGGTGAGGGTTTTTTGGATGAGCTCCTTGCGCACCTCGATCCGTTGGCGCCGTGTTTCACGGTGTTGGTGGAGGATTGAGGGTGGGCGGCAACACTGGGTTGCCACCAATGGACATTCCTGTCCATCCGAGTACTGACAATACCGGGGCCTTTCGAAGAACCTGTGGATCAAAACCGGGCAACGCCCTGCGCCTACCGTACGAACCGTACGCTCTCGCTGCGCAAACCATCCTCCATGCGGAAGATGTAGGCCCCGTGGGGCAACGCGCCGAGCGACAATTGGAAAGTGCCTTCCTGTTGTGTGGTGCCGTTGGCCACCAGGCGGCCGGTCATGTCCAGCAAGGTGTAGTGGGCGCCGGGCTCGAAACCGTGGAAGATCGAGAGCATCGCTTCACCGGCATGCACCGCGAGCGATGGCCGGGCATCGCCGCTCATCCATACGGTGACCACCGCGCTCAACGCATCGGTGCCGTCCAGGTCCGTCTGGCGCAGCCGATAGTAGTTCAGGCCGGAATAGGGGCGGGGGTCCAGGTCGGTGTAGTGCAACAACTGCTGGCTGTTCAGTGCACCGGGCACTTGCAGGATGCCTTCGAAGTCCAGGCCGTCAGCGGAACGTTCCACCGTGAAGTAGGCATTGTCGCGCTCGCTCGCCGTGGTCCAATCCAGACGTACCTCGCGCCCTTCGGGTTTGGCGGTGAAGGAGACCAGGGAGATGGGCAGCGGGTTCTCGCTGTTCACCGAGGCCAGGGTCCACGGGCTGAAAAGCGTTTGCACGGCTGCCGTGGGAACGGTACCGCCGAAAGTATTGCCGGTGGCCCCGCCATTGCCGCGGTCAAGCCACATGGCACCATCCCAACGTGCCACGCGCAGGCTCGGCAGGTCGGTCACACCACAGCTCATGGGATCGCGCCAGGTGAGTTCCACCACGGCGTTCGGAATTCCCGTCACGCGGTCGATCATCCAGTATTCGCAGTCGCTGATGTGGTCCAGGGTGGGTTCCAGCACATCGTTGAAGGTGATGCGTGGACTGGCCGGGAAGTACTCCGCGCGGAAGGCCACTGCGGTATTGCCCACGATGTCCCGGAGACCGCAGGGGCGAAGGAAAGCACCCTTGCCCACCGGAAAGGTGAAATCGGTATTGCCGATGCGCACCATGGGACCATGCACGAAGCTCGCATCGCTGAAGTTGATCGCCGTTCCACCACCGCGCAGGGTGAGCATTTCGGTGTTGCTGGAAAGGACACGGCCACCCGAGAGATCGAGCTGTGCCCGCACCTCCACGGGACTGGCCAGGACCAGGTCGCCGCCGGTCTTATCCACCACCAGGTTGTTGAAGAACTCACTTCCCGCGCCCACGCTGATCGTCTGGTCACCATTGCCATTGAAGATCACCGTGCTCATCAGATCGTGGAAGGCCGCCTCGGTGTTCATGTTGGTGAAGTCGCCGCCCAGCTCCAGGTTCCCTCCTTCGCTGGCTCCTTGCAGGTCCAGCACGGAACCGGGGCCGATGGTGACGTCGCCCTCCACCACCAGACGGGTATTGAACAGGTCGCAGCGCAGCACGGCGCCACCGGTACCACCGGCATCGCCCACCTCGATGGAACTGGCGTACAGTGTGCTGTTGCTGGTGACCGTGGTGGTAAGCGGGCCACCCGCGGTGAGACGCTCGATGCGCAGGGGACCGCTGATCTGCAGTTCGCTGCTGTTCTGCACCGTCAATTGGCGGTTCGCCGCGTTGCTCACCTGGTATACCGAGGCGCAGACCGCCACGGAATTGATGACCGTGCCCACCACGCAACTGCGGATGGCGGTCTGGTCGATGCGCACATCGTCCAGGATGTTCGGGATCCGTGCATCATCCCAGTTGCGGCAGTCGAACCAATCGGTGCTTACGCCGCCGGTCCAAAGACCGGCCGTGAAGCCCACCGTGGTGATCGGCAGCACCAGGCCCGCCGAATAGAAGGGCGCACCGGCATTGTAGTTCGCGCAACTGGAATAGCTCGTCCAATTCGTGGGGTCACCGATGCGGATGATCCAACCCCGTTGCGTGGTGGCCGTCAGCGGACCGGTGTACTTGGTCCAGTCGCTGGCCGCAGTGGGTTCCATGCTGAAACACTCCATCTGCAAGGGCAGGCCACTGTTGAGGTTGCTGCTGCACAGGCCCTCCACCCACTGGCCGTTGGTACTGAAGCCGTACAGGATGGTGCCACCCACGTAGCTGGCACTGTGGATGGGTGTGCCGGGGTTCGTCCACGTGCCGCCCTGCATGAAGAAGAGCTGGTCGCCACTGCTGTTGAGGTTCAGGAAATTGTGCCCGCCGATCACCGTCACATCCCAGCCACCCACAGGCATGATGGCAGCTACTCCGCCCGAACCGTTGAAACGCAGGGTGATCACCGTGCCTGCCGGTATGGTGCCGCCGTTGCGCGTAATGCGGATCAGACCCTCGTTGGTGCCCCAAAGCCCATCATAACAGCGGCTGTAGCCCTGGTCGGTCAGGTCCAGCGTGGTGCCGAAGCGGATGTCCTGGAAGCACATGAAGCTCACCTCGTCCTCGCCGCCAGTGCCGCCACAAGCGTTGTTGTTGGCGTTCACTGCCAGGATCACCAGATCGCCCGGGGCCAGCACGGTGGGCACGCCATCGTTGTCACCGATGCTCAGCACGTGGACGGAAGAAGGGCCGAACAGCAGCCCGCCGGTGGCACCGGTGATCGTGAAGGTGACCGTTTCCGTGTCCTCCACATCGGTGTCATCGATCAGCGTCACCGGGATGTTCACCACCGTGGCACCTGCCGGTACGTTCACGGTGATGCTGCCCCCGCTGCCATCGGGCACCGTGGTGTAATCGGCCCCGTACACCGCGCCCGGCCCGTTCACGAGGTCCAGCGTCAGCGTGCCCGCCGCGGCGGCCGGGGTGATGGTGATCGATATGTTCACCGTGCCGGCGTTCTCCAGGTATTCGGAACCTGGGCTGCCGAAGAAGGCCGTGGGCGTGAAGTCGTCGTTGAGGATGGTGAAGACATGCGTGTTCGGAAAGCCTACCGCCATGTCGCCCGTAACACCAGTGATGCTGAAGGTGATGTCCTTGTTCGGTTCCCAATACGGGTCGTTGATCAGGTTCACGTTGAAACTGGCGGTGGTGGCACCGGGAGGTACGTTCAAGTTGATGGTACCGCTGCCACCGGCAGGCGCCGTGGTATAGTCGCCGCCAGCACCGTACACCACACCGGGGCCGTTCGCCACGTTCAGCGTGATGATGCCACCCGTGACCGTGGCGGGACTGATGTTGAAGGTGACCGGCACGACACCCGAACCCTCCGGTGTGCTCTGGGACGCTGCGCTGAACGACGCGGTGGGACCCGCGACGTAGGGTGTCCATACGATGTTGTCCAGCTTCACCTGGCTATTTGCCCCTCCGGTGCTCCGTATCTCTAATTGTACCGCCCCACCGATATTGATAGCTTGATTATAGCTGTCCACCACTGGGGGTTCAGCAGAGTTGACGACAATGTCGGGTCCGATCTGCATACCATTCACCCAGACTTGAAGGCTCCTGGCGCTGAGGGAGGTAAAGGCCTTTGAATACTCAAACGAGAGTATGCCCATGCCATTGGCATAGATAGGGGAGGTAACGGCACGGGGATTATTGCCTGCATTCCCAAAGCATATGGCACGCCCTGTCATGGTTTGGTCGGTGCGTGCTCCCGTCGCTGTCCAAGTAACTCCATCCGTACCGGTCCATGAACGATTCTGATAAGCGGTACTGTTCGCAGGCATGTTCTGGAAGTCCTCCGTGCCCTGCGCCACCAAGCATGTCGGGGCCAGGAGCAGGCTGAAGAGGACGAGGAAAAAAGCCAGGAGGCCGAACCCCGGAGCGGAGGAAGCGGTGGGTATGGAAAGGCGGCAATTCGGCAATGGCGGCATGGCAGGGTTGAACGGCTTTCTGAAGCGCGGTGCAAAGGTCGCTCGATCCGCCTGTGGATCAGGTAACCCGAATGCTATCACATTGTAAGTTCCGCTCATCTGCTTCGCCCCACGAAGGTAATACCCGGCCAGCCACGAAAGGGTATGTTCCGCGGGGTTAAGACGCATGGGATCAGGACTTTGCCGCCCGATCGCCAAGATGTTTTCCACGATCGATCCGTGATGGCTTTTTGTGGGCCCGGTCGTCGGCCCGTTCCGGCTACTTTTGCCCGCATGCCGGTGCACCATCAAAGCCCGGCCCCCCGCGTGCCCGATACCATTCTCATCCTCGACCACGGCTCCCAGTACACCCAGTTGATCGCCCGGCGGGTGCGCGAACTCAACGTGTACTGCGAGATCCACCCCTTCACCAAGGCACAGCAGTTCGTGGACGATCCCGCCATCAAAGGGGTGATCCTCAGCGGAAGCCCCAGCAGTGTACACGAGGCCAACGCGCCCGACACCGACCTCAAAGGTTTGATGGGCAAGGTACCCGTGCTGGGGGTCTGCTACGGCGCACAACTGCTGGCCAAACGCGCCGGTGCCGTGGTGGAACGCAGCAACACCCGCGAGTACGGCCGCGCGCACCTGAGCACCATCGGAGACAGCCACCTTTTCGATGGCATCCTGGCCGGCACCCAGGTGTGGATGAGCCACGGCGACAGCATCGCCGCACCCAGCGAGGCCATGGATGTGATCGCCAGCACCCGCGACGTGCCCGTGGCCGCCTTCCGCTTGCGCGACCACATGACCTTCGCCGTGCAGTTCCACCCCGAAGTGTATCACACCTCCGACGGACTGCAACTGCTGCACAACTTCGTCATCTCCATCTGCGCCTGCGCCGGCGACTGGACCCCGCACGGTTTCGTGGAACATACCGTGCAACGGCTGAAGGAACAGATCGGCGGGGATCGCGTGGTGCTCGCCCTGAGTGGCGGCGTGGACAGCAGCGTCGCTGCCTTGCTGCTCGATCGCGCCATCGACGAACAGCTCCATTGCATCTTCGTGGACAACGGGCTGCTGCGCAAGGATGAGTACGACCGCGTGCTGGAGAGCTACCGGCACCTGGGACTCAACATCACCGGCGTGGATGCCAAGGCCGAGTTCTACAGCGCGCTGAAAGGCCTGGAGGATCCCGAGGAGAAACGTAAGGCCATCGGGCGCACCTTCATCGAAGTGTTCGACCGCGAAGCGCAACGGATCAAGGAGGTGAAATGGTTGGGGCAGGGAACGATCTACCCCGATGTGATCGAAAGCGTGAGCGTGAACGGCCCCAGCGTCACCATCAAGAGCCACCACAACGTGGGCGGGCTCCCTGCACGCATGAAGCTCCAGGTGGTGGAACCCCTTCGCCTGCTGTTCAAGGACGAAGTGCGGCGGGTGGGCAAGGAACTGGGGCTCGATCCCGCGATCCTGGGCCGCCATCCCTTCCCGGGACCAGGCCTGGCCATCCGCATATTGGGGGAGGTCACGCCCGAGAAGGTGGCCCTGTTGCAGGAGGTGGACCACATCTTCATCCAGGGCTTGAAGGACGAAGGGCACTACGACCACGTGTGGCAGGCGGGTGCCATCCTGCTGCCCGTGCGCAGCGTGGGCGTGATGGGCGATGAACGCACCTACGAGAATGCCGTGGCCCTGCGTGCCGTGACCAGCACCGACGGGATGACGGCCGACTGGTGCCACCTGCCCTACGAGTTCCTGGCACGGATATCGAACAGCATCATCAACCGGGTGCGCGGCGTGAACAGGGTCGTGTACGACATCAGCAGCAAGCCCCCGGCCACCATCGAATGGGAATGATGCAGGCATTGCCGCGGACCGTTCCAGGTCGCGCCCTCCTTACCCTCACACTTTGGATCATCGGCTTCGCGCTGCATGCCCAGCAGACCCGTGTGGTGGATGGGAAGAAGTATACCGTGCATGTGGTGGAACAGGGGCAGACGCTCTTCGCCATCAGCCGGGTGTACGCCGTGCCGGTGGACGCTTTGCTGAGCGCGAACCCGGAGGCGCAGACCGGGCTTTCCATCGGGCAGGAGTTGTTGGTGCCCCAGAGCGCCATCGACCGCCGGGAGGCCCGTTCGGCACCCACGCTATTGAAGGATGGGGAACTGGAGCATACCGTGGCCCGCAAGGAAACCCTCTTCGGCATTGCCCGCCAGTATGGCGTGGATGTGAACACCCTGATGGCGCGCAACCCCGAGGCCACACGGTCATTGAGCGTGGGCATGACGGTGGTGATCCCCATGGACCAGGTACAGGGACAGCGCGATGTGGTCACCCGGCCCGCCATGCCGGAATCGCAAAAGGAGCATCTGGTGCTGCCCGGCGAAACGCTGTACTCTTTGGGCCGGATCTACCAGTTGGATCCCGACACCATCCGCGCCGCCAACGCAGGCCTGCCTGAGGGTTTGAAAGCCGGGCAGATCGTGATCATACCGCTGGCTCCCGGGGAACAAGGGACGGCTGTCGCGCTGCCGCCACCGCTGCCACCGGATCATGTTCACCAACTCGCGCTGCTGCTGCCCTTCGCCGTGGATCGCAACGACAGTGTGCGCAGTGCGTCAGCGCTGGACCGGCAGTTCCACGAGCCCTCGCGCATTGCAGCGCAGTTCTACATCGGTGCCCGCATGGCACTGGATTCCCTGGAGAAGCTCGGCCTGAGGGCGGAAGTGAGCGTGGTGGACGTGGGCGATGACCCCCGCGTGTGGACCAACGCCCTGCGCCGTCCGGAATTGACGGATACGGAACTCTTCATCGGGCCCTTCCACCGCTCGGCCATCGAGATGCTCGCACGCAGCAACCCCAGGTCCCATATCGTGTGCCCGGTGCCACAGTCCAACAAGATGATCCTCGGCCATCCCATGGTCAGCAAAGTGACACCCGCACGCTCGGAGTTATTGCGGCATACAGCGCACTATGTGGCAGCACGTCATGCCCTCGACCGCATCATCCTGCTGCGGCCTGACATTGCCGCCGAGAAGGAAAGCCAGGACCAGATGCTGCGTTTCCTGAGCGAAGCCCTGGTACACCAGGCCGCCAAGGGACCGGACAGCCTGATCATTGCGCGGCCCGGTCGCCGCGACCTCGCCGATCTGCCTGCCAAACTGCATGGGCAGCGGCTCAATGTGCTGGTGGTCCCCAGCGACGATGTGGAGTTCGTCACCCACCTGGTCACCAAGCTGAAGCCCCTGGCGGGCAAGCACCGCATCAAGGTGATCGGCCTGGCCACCTGGTTGGACAACCAGTCGCTTGCTGCGTCGGACCTGGACCTGCTGGGCTTCAGCTTCGCGGCGGAAGGCTTCACGGACATGGAAGAACCACGCACCCGCGAATTCGTGCGCGCGTTCCGGGAGCGTTCCGGCAATGAGGTGGACGAATACGCCTTCCTCGGGTTCGACATCACCTTCTTCTATGGCAAGGCACTGCTGCTATACGGCAATGCCTTCGCGGTGCATTTGAACGATGTGCGCACCGAGCCCCTGCGCATGGGCTTCCGCATCTCGCGCACCGGACCGGAGAACGGCTTCCGCAACGAATACGCGGTGATGCTGCAACAGCGGGAGCTGCGGATAGAGCGGGCGCCGTAGGGGGAGTTGGGGATCACAAGCAGTGTTCGTGTGATCGACGAGACATGCCTTTGGCTTGGGATGGACCAATGGCACGGGGAATGGAAACTGTTGGCCTGCGGTTGACCACAGGTGGTAGTGCCACCGGGCACTTAGCTTGCGCGGATCTGTTATTCGTGGCTCATGCTCATAGATCCGTTCCTAGGTAACTTCCGCCGCGATGCGATCGACATGGCCCCGGATGGCGGCCCTGCTGCCACACCTTTTGGAGAATGGCACAGACCTGCGCTACATTCAAGCCCTCCTTGGTAACAGTTCCAGCAAGACCACTGAGACCTGCTTGCCGGCAGGCAGGTCTACACCCCAACGTCTCCGTCGCGCTACGACGGGCGCAGCATGTCAGCACAAAGGCACTTGGCAACATCCGCAGCCCATTGGATGACCTCGACGTCTAAGACGCAGGTAGGCTTTAGCCCCCACAATAGTGGAATAGTGCTACCTGCTATAGGCGATGTTGTCGCACCTGGTCACACAACCGAGTAGTTAGCCAACATTAACCAACCAGATATGTGTAAGAAACTTCGGTTAACTGTACTGATGGGTTTGACGTACTCTATTGCAGCATTCGGGCAATGCGATTACGACTTGCGAGAGAAGGATGTTATTACAAGCGAATCAATTTTCCAGACTAAACCCTTTCCTTTGGCGAGTTCTGTTAAGCAAAAGAAATTATATACAGCATCTGCATTTGAGGGTCGATTCGAAAAAGATGCAGCAAGAAACAAAATTTTGACGGTCGAATTTAACCTCACCAATAGCTTTGGGAAAGCGATGGTATTTCTTATGGACCAACATAAATTGATAGTGCGTTATACTGATAGCACTCTCGATACGCTCGATATGGTCAAGGCTCCCGTTATGTACAGCAATAGTTTTCGAGCCCATGGAATAATGAGATATGGAATCACTGATAGAATGATTGAGAAGTTTGAAGCCGGCGTAACGGTTGCAGCCATGCGCATAACGAGTATGACCTTTGACATGGACGTGCCGGAAATAAAGACGGATTTGGCCCGACAATACAATAGATGCTGGATTGAATAAAGGGTAGCTCGAAGAACCGTTCATGTGGAGCATGGAGTTTGACGGCTGGGTCGGTCATGGATTGAACTTGATTGTTTTTGCCCGATCAACGGGCTGTTAAGCCCGGTTTTCGGTCCGTTCGGTCACACGTTCCCCACGTG
>JBGTIB010000208.1:0-7650 GCA_041745875.1 Flavobacteriales bacterium
TTACCAGGGCTCGGATCAGTTGAACACTGCGATGGTGATACCTTCGGATGCAGAGGGCCAATTGCGCATGCGGATCGCGCGGCCCGCAAAGGTCATCTCAATGGTCTGCGGCTCGGTGGTCGGGAAGAACACGTCCACTCCGCTGAGGAACGGGAAACTTCCGAAGAGACCCACGGGCGATCCACTCGTCTGTCCATCGCCATCGTCGTATAGGAAGAATGCGATGGCACTATCGTCCTCACTGGCGAATTCGGTAGTGGAGAGTTCGAGCCCGTTCACCCGCAGGTCGTCGCGCCCTGCGATAACCGCCTGGTTGGCCGTGAACGAGACCACCACGGCCTGGTCGTCACTGTTGGGTAGCGATGAGAGGACGATGCCGGCAAGCGAAGTGGCAGGTGGCAGTGTGCGCAGGTAGACGAAACGGTCGCTCGTAATGAAGGGCTCACGATAGTAGTGCACCCTGCGGCCACCGTCGGCCGGGGTCACCTCGAATTCATAGTACGTACCCTGGCCTGCACTGAACGGACCCCAGCGTCCGTTCGCGTCGGCGGTGAAGCCGTGAACTGGATCGACCGTGGTGCGGGATCCTGTTGCGGGGTCCACTTCGAAGACACGTATGGACGCATCCGACATGGACGCATTCTCTCCCAGGGTTAGTACCCGGCCCGACACGTTGCGCGAGCCATCGGCCACGATATTCGTGGATGCCGGCCCCTGCCCTCGGAAGAAGCTGTAGAATGCGGTGAATGTTTCCGGTGAGGTGGCCACCTCATAGTGATCCTTGTCCGCGAGTTCCACGTTCTCCGCGCCGGGGATGTTCGCACCTGCAACAACGGCATCATAGGCAGACCAGATGTTCAAGGTGGGTACTTCGCCGTTCGGCCCGGCTAGACCTGGCTGCGCGCCGCTTCCGATGTGAACATAGTTGGCCACTTTGGCTGCCCGGTCCGCATCGGACAGGTAATCGTAGCCGAGCCCACCTCCTGCGCTATGACCCATCAGTTCCACACGGCTGGCACCGGTCTGCTGCAGCACATCGTCGATCAAGGCATCCAGATCGGCCACGCTGGAGCCAACGCCCAAGGTGTTCCAGTCCAATACGAAGATCCTGTCCGCACAGTAGCCGTTCTGGACCAGGCGCTGCGCCTGTAAGGCATAGGTATCGCCCGAGGCGAGCATACCATGGCACATCACCACCGGCAGATAGGTGGCGTTGCACGCAACCGGCCCACCTCCTCCGGGGGGCGGATCGGGGATATGCGTTTCCTTTTCCTTCTTACAGGCTGCGATCCCAAGCAAGGGGATCAGCAACAACAGGGACAATTTGCGCATGGATATCAGGGCTTAAGGGTTGATGAAAGTAGGCATCGAAGCCGTCATTATCGTTCCGCTACTTGGATCTTTGTATTGGAACTTGATAGCACCCTTGTACTGAGCAAAACTCCCCATCCATCATGAATTGGATCATCCTCATCATAGCAGGGCTCTTCGAGGTTGGTTTCGCGACCTGCCTTGGGAAGGCCAAGGAAAGCGCCGGCACTGTTGCGATGTGGTGGTTCGTGGGCTTCATCCTCACCCTCACCATCAGCATGCTGCTCCTGTACAAGGCGGTGCAGACCCTTCCGATCGGAACGGCTTATGCGGTTTGGACGGGGATCGGTGCGGTGGGTACGGTGCTCGTGGGCATCGCCTTGTTCAAGGAACCCACGGACTTCTGGCGGCTCTTTTTCCTGTTCACCTTGATCGCTTCCATTGTGGGCTTGAAAGCAGTGACCCCCTGAACATGCCCAACGCGCATTCCGTACGAAGGGCCCTTATCGTACCAACCCCATGAAGATCTCGATCGTTGGATGTGGTAACATGGGCACCGCCTACGCGCGGGGCTTCCGCAAGTATGGACTTGTGAAGGCCGAGGACCTGTTGTTGGTGGTGCGGCGCGAGGATCAACGGGCGCAACTGGAGCAGATCGGGCGGATCCACACGGCCATCGATCCGGCGATCGGTGAAAGCGACCTGGTGATCCTGGGCGTGAAGCCGCAGGACTTCGTTGCACTGGCCCCCGCACTTTCAGCAGTGCTGCATAACGAACAGGTGGTGCTGTCGATCATGGCGGGGATCACCTTGGACCGCCTGCGCAACAGTCTGGACCATGAGACCGTGGTACGCGCCATGCCCAATGCCCCGGCCCGCATCGGCATGGGGATCACCGCTTATACCACGGCCAATGAGCTGAGCATGCGGCAGACCCTGATGGTGGAGCAACTGTTGAACTGTACCGGCCGCGCCATGCACCTTGCCGATGAGACCTTGCTCGATGCCGTCACCGCCTTGAGTGGAAGTGGTCCCGCCTACTTCTTCGAGATCGTGCGTACCATGATCGCAACGGGCATCAAACTCGGGCTGGAACCACATGTGGCCAGCGCCCTTGTGAAACAGACCATGCTGGGCAGTTTCCATTTGATGGAACATGCGGACAGAACAGCGGAGGAATTGATCAGTGCCGTGATGAGCAAGGGCGGCACCACGGAGGCGGCATTCAAAGTGTTGCAGGAAGAGGACCTGGCCGGTGCGTTGGAACGTGCCATCGAAGCGGCCACGCGCAGGGCACAGGAACTGGGCAACGACCGTTAGCGGTTTACCACTGCATCAAGGGTCAAGTCGGGTCGCGGCGAGCCTTGTGCAGGGTGGATCATTGGATGACGATCCGCTTGATCACAGCGCGTTGATCCCCGACCATTTCCAAGAGGTATGCACCGCCATCGAGGCCACGCAGATCCAGGCTTGCCGCCGTGCCATCCTGTGCGAACGAACGCTCCAGGACCATGGCCCCAGCAGAACTGAAGACGCGCACATGGCTGGGTGCAAAGCCGGTCACATGCACCATGCCTTCGGTCGGATTCGGATATATCAATACATCATCGGGCTCCACACTGATCTCCGGCATGGAGGTGAACAGGAAGGCCGTGCGCACCGCCGCCAACGCGTTCACCTTGCCCCAGCCCCACGCCAGATCGCCATCCGGACCGATCTCGCCGGTGTGCTGGTCGAGCCGCGCTGTTTCCTTCAGAATGGTCTTGACATCATCGGCCGTGAGCCAGGGGTTGACCTCCAACAGGAGGGCCACCACACCGGTCACCGCGGGGGCTGACATGGAGGTGCCGGAATAGCTCTGGAATGGATACTCCACGCCTTCGAACTCCACGGTGAGCGGAGCGTTGGAGGTGCCCGGGTCAAAGGAGTTCACGCTGGAACGTACCACCTCCCCCGGTGCACTGATATCCGGCTTGGTGCGGCCGTCCACCGTAGGTCCGCGACTGGAGAAGCTGGACCGGTGGCCGTAGATCAGGTTGCCGACCGGCGAGATCTGTTCGGCCCGGTGCGAGGCCACCGTGATCACGCTGCTGCCCACCCCGGCAGGTTCTCCCAAGGCATAGGAATTATCGCCACCCAATGAGCCCGGGTAGTTCGAACCGAATGCCACACCCCAGTTCGTGAAGCGGTTCGGCAGGCGCATCACGTTCCACAGGTGCATCTCCCCGCTCGCTTCCACCACTTCCAGCACCACCTTTCGGCTCACCGTACGCCGCACCTCCAGCACCATGTTCGGCTTGCCGTTCAGCATGGAAGCCTGCTCACCGTGCAGGCGCATGATGATGGTATCGCCCACGGCCAGCACCACCGTGTCGGTCACGGATGGTTCATCCTGTGTGTAGTGGTATTCGGTCTCATGCACGGTGGAATTGGAGCCGTCGGCAATGATCAAGCGAATGCCGAAGGAGGATCCGGGCTCTCCCCAGATGGCCACGGCCTGCCCCCAGAGATCGGCCACGGTGCCGTATTCGATCACGGTGCGAAGCAGGTCCGTAGGGCTGTTGAAGGTGTGCTTGATGTGGAAGTTGCCCGTTCCATTGTTCCCGGCGGAACCTACGAACACACGCC
This sequence comes from Flavobacteriales bacterium, assembly GCA_041745875.1. Lineage (GTDB taxonomy): Bacteria > Bacteroidota > Bacteroidia > Flavobacteriales_F > PHOS-HE28 > PHOS-HE28. The sequence goes on from JBGTIB010000208.1 coordinate 3,940, forward strand.
CCGGGCCTGCCATCTGGTCCATGGCCTGGTTCTGCAAGAGGGTGCCATCGTGCGGACCCATGTGGCTTCCGAAGCTCATGTTCACCACGAAGGGCTTGTCCACGCTTTCGGCATGTTCGCGGATCCAGTTGATGGCATCGATGAAGCTCGCCGGATCACGGCGCAATGAAACGAAGATCAGTTCGGCACCCGGCGCGGTCCCCATGTTGACGGTACCCGCGCCATTGCCTCCGGCGATCCCCGCCACATGGGTGCCATGGGAGCCTGGCCCGAACACGTAGAGGGTGTCCTCACCGGCCGCGAGCAGTTCATCCGTACCAACGTACTCCGTTCCGAAGTCATAACCTGAGGGATTCGGACCCGCGTTCTTGTTCTGGTCCCAAGCCCTGGTGAGGCGCAGCTCGCTCAGGCTGCTGTCGCGGAACACCGGATGGGTGTAGTCGAAGCCCCAATCGATCACGGCGATCACCACACCATTGCCGTTGTAGCCGGTGTACAGACCACCAAGCCCTGCATGCACACTGTCCGCGCGGGTATCACGGATGGAATGCTCCAGGTCCGGCGACATCGGAAAACCGGTATCGATGTAACGGATGCCCGGAACCTGGGCCAGTTCTTGAATTCGATCCACCGGAAAGCGCAACGACATGATCCCGTCCATGCGACTGCCGATCCGCGCGCCCAGTTCCTCCAGACCCTGTTCATCAAGCAGATCCTCGTTCACCAACACGGCGGCACCGGCATACCAGCGCCCATCGCGCTTTTCCAGATCAAACTCCTTCGCAGTGCCTAGCATGGCCCGGCCATCGGGATCCACGGTGGCCGCCTTTACAGCGCTTTCCAGAATGCGGGTGGCCACTGATGTGCGACCCTGCCCCATGACGGAAATGGCAAGTAGAACTGCGGCGAGGATCGACAGGTGCAAGCGAAGGATGTGGGTCATGCGATGGAATTGGCAGGTGTTGGCGGATGAGCTTCGAGGCAGCAAGATACCAAGCGCGTACTAGCGGTTCATACAAGGACATGCGCCAAGCCCGGGATCCAGACACTGCGCATCCACTTCGCAAGATCCAACCCTTGAATGCCTCCTACAACACGGTCACTTCCGTGCGGCGGTTCAAGGCCCTTCCGTCTTCGGTATCGTTGGTGGCGATGGGCTTCATGCGGCCATAGCCCTTGGCCGTGATACGCGCTGCTTCAATGCCCTGAGCCAGCAAGTGATCCCGCACTGCGCTGGAGCGCTGCTCGCTGAGCTTCTGATTGGCGGCATCATTGCCCACGTTGTCGGTGTGGCCACCCAACTCGATGCGCAGGGAGGGGTTGCTCCGCAGCAGCCGCACGAGCTTGTCCAGTTCGGCGTTGGAGGCGGACAACAGCTCGAAACTGGCCGTATTGAAGAAGATGTTCCGAAGGGCGATCACACTTCCTGCGGTGAGCGGACCGAGGGGCACGTCCAACGTGTAGGAAGCCATTACGTCACCTTCCGGCACATCGTAGTTCTCGGAGAAGAACAGATATCCCTCAGCGCTGGCATTGAGCGCATAGCTGGTCCCTGTGGGCAGGCACACCAGGAATTCGCCGGTCTGTGGATCGCTGTAAGCAGCGGTGGCCAGCTCGCCGGTGCTCACCGCGTAGAGTTCCACATCCGCCTCCACCGGCTTGCCTGTGACCTTGTCGCGCACCTTGCCCCGGATGTAGGTGACCGGCTGCGGGCGTGCTTCGGGGTACAACGGGAAGCTGTATAGGTCCAGATCCCCGGATCCGCCGGGGCGGTCGCTGGCGAAGTAGGCCACATCGCCGGCTGCGTTCACCAGCAGGCTGTTCTCATCATCACCGGAATTGATCGGGTAGCCCAGGTTGAGGGCCTGCCCCCAACTTCCATCCTCCTGCTTGCGGCTCACATAGATATCCAGCCCGCCCATGCCGGGGTGCCCGTTGCTGCTGAAGTAAAGCGTGCGGCCATCGGGGTGGATCTGCACGCTCTCTTCCTGGTGCGGCGTGTTCACTTTGGGACCCAACTTCTCGGGGTTGCTCCACGAGCCATCGTCCTGTAATGTGGTCACATGGATGTCGGTGTCGCGCACGCCATCCCGTGCCTGGATGCCGCGTACGAAGTAGAGCGTGCGGCCGTCGCTGGCCAGGCTGGGCTGGCTCTCCCAGTTGCGACTGTTCACCGGAGGGCCCAGGTTCTCGGGCGGGCTCCAGCGCTCGCCTATGCGTCGGCTGATGAAGAGATCGCAACTGCCCATGCCTTTGCGGCCTTCTCCATAACTGCCATCCAGGTAAGAGCAGGCCGTGAAGATGATGAAGCGCCCATCGGGGCTGAGTGTGCCGGCACCCTCATTGCGTTCGGTATTCACCGAACGAACACCACGCGAAAGTCCCCAGTTACCATCGCTGTCACGGTCGCTCACGAAGAAGTCCTCCTGTTCCCCGATGCGCTCGTCCTGGGCCTTGATGCGCCGCGTGAAAAGCAGGGTGGCATCATCGGCGGTGATGGCCGGATAGTACTCTGGGGCAGCGGTATTCACCCCCGGCCCCAGGTTCACCGGCTCGAAGGGCACGGGCTGCTGGATGGCATGGCGTGCGAAGGCGCAATTGTCCAAGCCCAAGCGGGCGCGGGCCTTGCGTTGAGGATCGAGCTCCTTCTCCAGGAACGACTTGTAGTTCCTTTCAGCGACGTCGTACTGCCCGGTGCGGAACTCGAGATCGGCCAGGTGCAGCTGGGCCACCGGATGGAATCGTGGTGCAATGGCCATCACCTCACGATAATGTTCGATCGCCTCCTGGTCCTTGCCCTGTGCCTCGAGGATATCGGCCAGCATCAGCCGCGGCTCCACAAAACGTGCATCAGCCTTGGCTGCCTTGATGAACTCGGTTTCCGCACAGGCCCACCGGCGGGTCTTCATGCATTCCACCCCTGCCTCGTATAGCTTGATGGCCTTCTTGTCCTCCGTACTGTACCGCACCTGTGCCAGGGCCGATGGGATGATGAGCAGAAGGATCGCCACCAGGCCCAGCATACGTGCCAACAGATCGCTCAAGGGATGTTCAGGTATTTGTGCGTTTGCAGGGAGATGCGCCACCGCGGGTGGGCCTTCACATGATCCACGATCAAGGGCATCACGGTCTCGCGTTTCTCCCATTCGGGTTGCAGGTATAAAGTGCAGTTGACGGAAACCAGCGCGGCATGTTCCTCGGCCCATTTGAGATCGTGCTTGTTGAAGACCACCACCTTCAGTTCGTGCGCTTCCTGGTGCATGGCGGGCAGCGGTGCCTTGAATTTCTTCGGGCTTAAGCAGATATGGTGCCACTGCCCGCTGAGGGGATGAGCACCACTGGTCTCGATGTGCGTACGGAAACCGGCCTTGCGCAAGGCATCGGTCAAGGGACCCAGGTCGTGCATCAAAGGTTCGCCACCGGTGACCACAGCGATGCGGGCGGGTTGGGAGGATGCTTCGGCCACCAGGTCCTCCACACTGCGCAAGGGGTGTGCATCCATGGGCCAGCTCTCCTTCACATCGCACCACACACAACCCACGTCGCAGCCGCCCAAACGCACGAACCAGGAAGCCTGACCGGTGAACAAGCCCTCGCCTTGTACGGTGTGGAAGGACTCCATCACGGGGAGCTGCTGGGACATGGCGACAAAGGAACGAAGGAAGAGAGGAGTGGCGAGTTTCGAGTGGCGAGTGGCGAGTCGTGCGCATG
>JBGTIB010000209.1:0-9932 GCA_041745875.1 Flavobacteriales bacterium
CTGTGTGGCGGGTGGCAGCGGCTGGCGGCCACGCGCAGGAGACCAAAGCCATGCGCTTTTGTCAGAGAGCATCAGCCAGCGATCATCGATCTCGACCAGATCCGTGACGCGCTCTTGTTGAGTTGTGGGCAATATCGCCACCTGATCCCCACCATCCACGGCGATCGTCAGCAGGCTGTCGGGCTGGAGATATTGGGTGATCGTGCCACTCGATGCATGGAGGTGCATGGCGTAGCTCTCCGTGTGTACCAGACGCCGCAGCCTTTGTCCATTGGGGCCGATCCTTAGAAGATGGCCATTGAGCGGCGAGTAGCACACCAGCTCATCGCCAATGTCGCTCAAGATCGTCCAGCATCCATCCTGGCCTGGCGTTAGACCCGTGTCATGTTGCTTCACCCGGCCCGTGCGACGGTCCAGCACGTCCAGCCCGCTGCGCGTACCCACCCACAAATGGCGTTCGTCCTTTTCCGCCAGTCCCCAAATGCTGTTGTGCGAAAGCGTGGTACTGTCGCGCGGATCATGCTTGTACACCACGAAACGGTGTCCATCGAAGCGGGCCAAGCCATCTCCGGTGCCCAGCCAGATGAAGCCATCCACATCCTGAAGCACGTGGTTCACCATGCTCTGCGGCAGGCCTTGCTCCACGTCATAGCGCGTCACCTCCGCCTGTTGGGCGAAGAAGGACAAGGAAAGCCGAACGAAGAGCAGACTGAGCAGGAGCCGGATCAAGCCCGGGAAAGATAGGCTCATCCACTGCGTCACCACTTCCCAATGTCAGGAGTTTCAAAGCTCAACACGCTACGCGACCGTTCCTGGGCACATGAAAGCTTGCTTCCGACACAGTTGAACAACATGAAAAGCCCCGCCCCGGATCTCCGGAGCGGGGCTCGAGTGTTCTCCAATTATTCGAACTATCTGGCGATCACAAGTCGTTCCGTGTACCGCTTGTCACCGACGGTGATATTGACCAGGTACATGCCATTCGCCAGGTCACCGTTGAGGTCGATCACCGTGTTGAGGTTGCGGTCGGTCGTGGGGATCTCGCGGGCGACCACGCGCTTGCCGGTGAGGTCGTGGATGTCCACAGCCACCGACTGCACGCCTACTTCAATGGCACCCACCTGCAACCTCAACTCATTGCCCTCGTTGGGGTTGGGCCACAAGAGGAATCCAGCGTCCGAGGTCACTCCCATATTCTGACCGCCGCCTTGTATCGAAGGCATGACACCGATCGTGAGCTGACAGACATCACCCCAGGTGCTATCCGGGTCCGAGGGGTCCACGCACCAGGCACCATTGCGGAACGCGCGCACATCCACGTCATAGGTTTTGCCCAGTTGCAAGGGAGGAGCCACACCGGCATTCCATCCCATGGACAGGATGTAGGTATCCGAAAAGCGGTTGATCTCCACGTTCTCCGCTTCGATCCTGAACCGCCATTGGTATTGGCTGGCGCCACCAATGGGCCGTGCATACACGTGCTGGTTGGTCACCCACTGCCGGAACTGACCGCAACTCAGGAACTGGTTGCCTGGGATGTCCATGAGCTTCGTGGGTGGGCACAACGCGAGTTGTTCATCCCGCACGAAGCGACAGGCAGGTCCCCATGGAAGGTTATCGCCCACGATGCGGCCGCGGATGCGCAGGTTCATCAACTTGTTCTCCGGTACATGGTTCGCCACGGCCCAATTGTTCAAGCGCATGTGGCAGGTGCGTGTGGCACCCACGCTGGCATAGCCGTCCGATACGTTGTGCGCACGGAAGCGACGGAAACTGTACCCTCCGTTGGGGTCATAGAACCAGAACTCATAGCCACTGTTGGCGGACTGTTCGGAGTTGGAGCCACCGTCCACCCACACGGCACTGACAGCCGGGTTCTCCACACAGACCACATATTCGGTGGTGCGCCACCAGTATTTGTCACAACTGGTATAGATGGGCTCATCATCGCCGATCGGGAGGCAGAAACCGTAGGCATTGCCCGTGATGGCGCTGATGCTCCCGAAGGCGCCGTTCTGCTGGTTCTCGATGATGCGCCGGTTGTCCGAAGCCAACCGCAATTGATATCCACCATTGAAGCCGTTGACCATGCCATCGCCTCCTGCATCGTACACCGTCAGGTTGAAGCACCCATCGGGCAGGCAACAGTACGTGGTCAGGTTCATCTGGAATCCGCTGATGTAGGGACCGCCACTGCAAAGAACCTCCGCCGTGGCCATATCCGTGATCTCCCAGGTGGTCTGATCGGCATTCAGGTCGCTGTTCACTTCCATCAACACTTCTTCGGTGCAAGCCACTCCCACACAAAGGCAGTTCGCATCCAGGGTCCCAAGCACGAAACCCGGCCCTGGATCACATGGGGATCCGATCTCTCCGAAAGCGAATGGACACTCGTCCTCCGCATCACATATCCCATCCACATCGCTGTCCTGAAAGCTACCCACGCATACGCATCCGACCTCCCAGGTGTCATTGATCGTGCATGCGTCCCCATCATCGCAAGGAGCACCTGGTAAAGCACCTCCTCCCGGAACATTCTCACAATCGCACACCGCATTGGTCACGTTGCTCACCTGTTCACCGCAGTTGCTGTTGTTATCGTTCGCCACATTCACCACCACGGCGGTGCCGTGCACGTAAGGTCCAAGCAGGTAGACCCCATCGGCCACTCCGGCATATGTTCCTCCGGCGGGCACGCTGCTGACGGTGAGACTTTGTGCATCACCGATCGTCTCCACGTCCACCGCGATGTGAAAGGTTTCGAGGTCGCAGTCGGTGATCACATCCACCAAGACGAAGGGCGGTTCACAGCCGGATCCCCCGCCGGGGTTGCGGTAGCGGTAGGTCTGGCCTGGCGCCCAGAATTTGGCCGGGTTGCTCGAAGTGAATCGGACCGTTGAAGCATTGTTGTTCCCTGGCAGGCTGTTGGCCCAGTTGTGGACCCCGGTCGTCACACGCCGGTTGTTCACCTGGTTGGCATGGCTGTTCGTTGGTCCGCGAAGGCCGACCTCCGGTTGATCCGCCGTGGATGTCGATGGCGCCATGGTAATGGGGCCATAGATGAACTGAATGACACCGGTATACCTGTTCAGTCGTGCCTGGAAACTGAATGATTCCGGCTCTCCGGCGCGGCGCACGTTATGCCACTGCACCACGAGTTGGTACCCGATGGACCGATATCGGATGTTCGTGGTGCCCGAAGCTCCCGACTGCAGGTCGGCACCAAAAGGGACCACTGCCCCGGCATAAGGCTCCGGTGAGCTGAGCGGCGTATAGGTCGACACGGATGGCGCGCTTCCGAAGGTGAGGAACCCATTGGTGGAAACGTACATCTGCGTGTAGGTGTCTCCATTGTAATTGAAGGCCGGAATGGAGATGGGCCCGCTCACGGCATCGTCGAACGACCCTGAAAATAGAAGCGTTCCACCACCGATGGATGTGTAGGTTCCACTGGTCTGGCTGAAGTTGTAATTGGCAACCACCTGGGCCCTGGTCACTTCACCAAGGTGCAGGAACAATAGCAGTAGCAGTATTGCGGGTATGGAAGCGCTACGCGAAATGTATTTCTGTGAAGCTTTCATCGGGCAGGGATCGGTCGGTTTACGTTCATGTTCCTTGACGGAACCGTTCGGAAACCCTGGTCGATATCACCCACAATGCATGGCACTGGCCAGCCTCATGATGGAGGGCAAGTGTGGGTCGACAGATGATCGTCGGCTGGATCTGGAACGCGCGAATATCGAAGGGCAACGTCGAAACGGAATGACAGGGAACGTATGGGTTTCGGAACTGCAGCGAAATGTACTGTATTCAACGGCGGGTGTCAATTCAGGAAGGAAGCAATATGAACATGATCCGAACATGATATCAACCGTCCGATCCACTGATCTATCCCGTGGAAGGTTCTACTCGCTCGGCCTATTGTGAACTGTGTATACGGATCCCCACACGGTTCCCGCGATCCGGAAAATCCCGGTCCCCGGGAGGAAGAATGCAAGAAGCCCCGCCCCCGATCTCCGGGGCGGGGCTTCCGCGTTGTCCAGTAATTCCTTCTACCGGGCGATCACAAGACGTTCCGTGTACCGCATTTCACCAGCGGTGATGTTGACCATGTACATGCCATTGGCCAGGTCGCCATTGAGGTCGATCACCGTGTTCAGGTTGCGGTCGTTCACGGGGATCTCGCGGGCCAACACGCGTTTGCCGGAGAGGTCGTGGATGTCCACGGCCACCGTCATCACGTCCTCGGCGATCGCATCCAGTGTGAGCCGGAACTGGTCGCCCTGGTTGGGGTTGGGCCAGATGTTGAGACCACCGTCCTGCTCCATGGCCAGGTTCTGTGTGCCGTCCTGTGCGGGAGGCGCCTGGATCGTCAGCAGACAGACATCACCCCATGCGCTGTCGGGGTTCAAGGGTTCCACGCACCATGCGCCGTTCTTGAAGGCCCGCACATCCACCTCGTAGGTCTTACCGGGCAGTAGGTGCGGCGCCAGGTTCACGTTCCAAGGGAAGGGCAGGATGTAGTTGTTGGTGCTGCGGATGATCTCCACGTTCTCAGCAGGGATCCGGAAGCGCCACTGGTACTGGGTGGCACCGCCGATGGGTCGTGCATACACACGCTGCCCACCAACGAACTGGCGGAACTGGCCACAGCTCAGGTTCACGTTGCCCGGGATGTCCATCAACTTGGTGGGCGGGCACAGGGCCAGGGCTTCATCGCGCACGAATCGGCAGGCGGGTCCCCATGCCAGGTTGTTGCCCAACACCCTGCCACGGACCTTCACGTTCATCAGTTCACCTTCGGGAATGTGGCTCGCTGCAGCCCAATTGTTGATCTTCAGGTGACAGGAACGGGTGGCCCCGATATTACCCATGCCATCGCTGACATTGTGGCTGCGGAACTTGCGGAAGCTGTAACCACCGTTCGGGTTGTAGAACCAGAACTCGTAGCCCGTGCTGTTGCTCTGCACGTTGTTGGCCCCGCCATCCACCCAGATCGCGCTCACCGCAGGATTCTCCGTGGCCACGATGTATTCGGCCGTCCTCCACCAATACTTGTCGCAGCTGGTGTAGATCAGCTCATCGTTGCCCATGGGTATGCAGAAGCTGTAGGCGTTGCCGGTGATCTGGCTCACGCTGCCGAAGTCGCCGTTGTTTCGGTTGTCGATGATCCGGCGATTGTCGGCCGAATTGCGCAGGGAATAACCACCGTTGGTGATACCGTCACCAGCGCTGTCGAAGACCCGCAGGTTGTAGCAGCCATCGGGCACACAGCAGGTCTCCACCAGGTTCAGGGCAAAGCCGTTGAAGTAGGGACCACCGCTGCACACTGTCTGGCCGGTGGTGGTGTTCTCCACTTCCCAGGAGGTCTGTCCGGCGAACACGTCGGTGTTCAGTTCCAGGTTCAGGAACTTGTCGCCCACGCTGAAGTAGGTGGGAACCCGCGGACTTTCGCAACCCAGATACTGGCAAACCGCATAGAAGGTGTAGGTACCACCCACCGCATTGCTCACCGCATTCTCCGTGATCGGGTTGAAGAGGCTGTTGTTGCTTACCACCGTACCACCGACCGGTGCATCGTACCAACGTGAGGTGGTCGGGATCTCGTAATCCACTTCGACCGTCGCATTGCCCACCCGGCCATCAGGGTCAAGGTTATCAGCGATCGGGATCCCGAAAACGACAAGGACACCATCGTTTACCGTTTCCCGCAACTGCAGGTTCACAAGACCACCGGCCGCTGGATAACTACCCAAGGGGAGGTTGATCACCACTTGGGCGACTGTCCCGGAACTATTGATAGCGGAGATCTGGGTCTCTGGTAGGGCGATCGCACCCAAGGTGCGCACGCGGATCTCACTCAGCCACGAGGTCCCAGCAAAGTTCGTGAGGGCCTGTACGTTGTTCAAGATCAGGCGTGCTGATGTTTGAATGGCACCCGGAGGCAAAGGAGGCAGGGTCACTGTAGAGACCGTATGGAAGGTGGTCTGGTTCGCCGGAATGTTCGTCGGGAAGTTCGTTCCTGGGAATGCCTCACCAATGCTGGCGGTGAACACCTCGCAACTCGCTGTCAAGCCGTCACCGGGAAGCAGGGAACCGTTCACGCAAAGGACAGCTCCAGAGGTGGTGCCGATATCCGGGGTGCTGGCTACATACACCGTGGCGATCGCCGAGTTCACGCAGTTGTTGGCATCCGTACCGGTCACCGTGTAGATGTTCACCACGTTCGGAGGATCGGCGGTCACTACAGGACCTGTAGTGGCGCTCAAGCCCACAGCCGGGGACCAGCTATAGCTTAATGCACCACTGGCTTCCAGAACACTGGTCCCGCCATCGCAGTTGGAAGCGATATCCGGTGTCACCACCACAGTAGGCAGCGGGTGTACCGTAACCGGTACGGAAGTCGCCGTCGTTGATCCACCGCAACCATCGCTTGCCTGCAAGCTGATGGTCGTCGTAGCAGCAGGCACGTAGTTGTCCAAGGTCGGACCGGTGCCCACCAGGGTTGCCCCATCATACCACTCCAAGGTATAGGGCTCTCCGCCGCCGTTCACGGTGCTCGTAAGGTTCAGAGCCGGTCCAAAGCAGAACTCGTAGCTCGCCGGTCCGTTGATGGAGGCCGTAAGTGCGGCTCCCACGTTCACGGTCACGTTGGCGCTGTTGCTGCACCCCGGGGCTGAACTTACTTCTACCGTATAGGTGGTGGTCTCGTTGATCACCACGCCGCTGGGGTTCTGCAAAGCGCTGGTGAACCCGGCTGGACTGCTGGTCCAAGCGTAGGTGAGGCCGCTACCCGTGGCCGTGGCCCCCAAATTCACCGTACTGCCTACGCAGGCAAAGGCCTTGTTGCTACTGGCCGTCACGTTCGATGGTGGAGGTACCACCGACACGCTGACAGTGGATGGTGCCGAAGGACAACCGTTGGGTCCATTGCGAGCCACCACCGTGTAGTTGCCGGCAAAGTTGGCAGCTGCGTTGGTGCGGGTCGGGTTCTGTGCGCTGCTGGTGAAACCGGCAGGTCCCGTCCAACTGAACACCGTACCGATATCGCTGCTCGCCTGGAGCTGTATGTTGCTACCCAGGCACACGGGCGTTTGCACCACCGATGCCGTGGCCGTGGCGTTGGGGGCTACGCAACAGGTCAGGTTGGCGGTCCAGCCTGCTTCAGTAGAATAGAGGAAGCCTCCGCCGCTGGTGAATGCAAAGGTCAAGCAACCTGAAGGGTGGGACGATGTGATCACACTCGGAGCTGCGGTTGTCCATGTGTAGTTTCCCACCAACGGTGAAGCCGTCGAAGGCCCATTGTAGATGGACAGGGTGGCCGGTGAGAGAAAATTGCCTACTTGGAACTGCGTGAAGCTGGCGGTGAGCTGATCCCCGAAATTGCTGGAGCAGTAAGTGACCGAGTAGTTCTGGTTCTGGCCATAGTTTCCACCAGGACCTCCAGTATCATATACCGTGGTACCACAATTCGATGGGATCGGGGAGGCCGAGAGGCAGATGTTGAAGGTGCCTGCAGCCCCCAGGTTGGTGTTGGTGAACACCCGGATCCAGTAGTTGGTAAAGATGGAGAGGCCCGGTACGTTCACCGTGGCCGGGCTGCCATCAGCACAGAGGATCGGGGTTCCGCCACAGCTGCCGGAGAAGACCTGCACGCCGTAATGATCGATGGTGCCGGGGGTGATGTTGATGGCCAGCGGCGAACTGTTGTAGCCGGAGTTGAAACTGTACCATACGTCTCGGATGGTCCCTGGGTCGGCGCAGGAAGGTGCGCCGATCTCGACCCCTGCATCGAAGGTGGTGCCAGTGACCGCAGCGCCCATGCAGGCACCAGGTGTATTCACTGTAAGGGGGGCCGCAAAAGCACAGAGGTCGTTCGCCGGGGCGCATGGGGTGATGCGGTTGAACACGCCCAGGTTGTTGTTACAAAGAGCCTCGTTCTCGTGCAGGAGGATGATGGTCACATCGCTCGCATGGGGGAATGGACCGATCGGATACAGATCCTCGGTCAGGTTCAGCATATCCACAGGGGCACCATTGTCCACGATATAGCGGATCCCGGCCACGTCGTTGTACACACCGTTGGTCTCTCCCAGGTCGTACAGGTCCACCTCCATGGTGAAGGTGCCGGCACCACAGTTGCTGGGCTGCACATACACATCGGCCTGGGCACCGAAACAATCGGGGGTGCATTTCACCTCGATGGTCCAGTTGCCACCGGCCACACCGTCCTCGCAACTTCCGGCCCCGTCGGCCGCGATACTGAAGGAGAACACGCTACCTGCCGTAGTATACAGGCCGATGTTGGCCAGGTCACCGTTCAAAGGGCCGGGTACGCCGGTGGGGTTCACCCCCGGAGGGCCATTGAAGAAGCTGATGCCATCGCCACTGACGATGGGGCTGGAGGCCAACCACTGAATATCCATGGTATTGGCATTCGGGTTCACGAAATGCCAGGTACGGTCGTCCAGGTTGCGGTAACAATGCTCGATGGTGAGCAAAGAATTGCAATCCAGCGTGATCGGGCAGGTGGAGTATAGATATCCGTTCAAAGTGGAACAGCCCAATGCCACATGATCGTTGGTCATGGTATAGGTGACCGCCGCATGGACCGGAATATTGGGCGTGGAGATCACACCATTACCAGGAATTGCAACCGGAGTTTGCGGTACTCCGTCCACACTATACTGCAATTGCGCGCCAGGACCGGCGGTGCTCACATTCGCAGTTAGTTGATACATGCCGACGCCGCAATTGTCACTTACACTGAAAGCCGCAGCCGGACACTGCAACGCCTCTTGGGTAACCGTAATGTCATCGAACCAGAAAGTCTTGCTGCTGCCAAAGCAACAACCGAAATTCTTGGTCACTTCCAGACGCAGATAGATCTGCTGGCCTGGTGGTGGGTTGAAATTCACCGTGTAGGTGTTGCAGTTCTGGTTACCCACGCTATGTGTGGTCAACGACCAAGGACCAGATGGACTAGTGGCCCAATAGGACCTCATTCCACCGAATTCCGCTGAAGCACTTCTACGAAACACGAAGGAATAAGTGGCTGGCAGACCGTTTGAAACGCCGATGAGTGGCGAATTCAACTGCATGGTACCTGTACTGGTCTGACCAACATTCCATCGCATACTCCAAAGCCCAATGCAAGGGGCGTTGTTGCTCCTTCCACCTTGTGTGGTGGTCCAGCCACCTTCGCTTGCTTCAAAGCCTTCGAAGTAGTTGATCTGTGCCGAACCGGACAGCCCCATCAGGGACAGGCATGCCACCACGAGCAAGTTCCGGAGTCCGCTCCATGGCGCTAAGGATCCCGAGCGCCCGCTCCTGGATGATCCTAGGTGTGTAAAAACTCTCATGTGAACTAGGGTTTTGGTTTTTTTGCCGTTGGTGATGTCCAGTCGTTCGGCAGACTTCCGGAGAGCCGGTTCCAGTGCTCCTTGCAGGGAGATGATCAGAGAAGATCGGTCAGTGAGTGTGATCGTTGGAATGCGCCCTTCCAAGGGAGAGGAAGGGTTTGTTTTTGGCTAACGAGGCGGAAAATTAGGTTACACGACAGGCTATGTCAAGTGAATTCTTTCGACCAAGGATAACTTATACCCGACGAGTGGGAGAATTGTGGAGATGAATACCCAAAGCTCCCCGATCGTACGCAACATGACCGATCGCTTGCCCGATCATTCGTTCATATCCTACTTATATGGTGGTGCGGTAGCACACCTCAGTGGGCTGGTTCCCGGGATCCCCGTTCCCTTCGACAACGGACTCGCAGGAGTGGTCGCCCTGCGCGAGTCACGCCTCCATGATCCAATGTGTCAGGGACGAGGGATCGGTCCTGGGAAACGTTCGGCGCTCAACTGGCACTGTAGGCCCGGAGCATCCAGAGGTCTTTCTCCATGGCGGTGATGTTGTCGCCGACCATGGTGGCG
>JBGTIB010000210.1:0-53538 GCA_041745875.1 Flavobacteriales bacterium
CTGAGGGGTTCCAGTACGGCGATGATGGGCACGTCGCCCTCGCGGTTCATTTCGAAGATGCGCGCGGCGATCCGGGTCCGCGCTGTTTCAATGCCCTTGCGTGCTTCCACATCCATGGTGCCCTTCTCCTCCATCAGCCGCTGAGCCGATCCGAGGTCCTTCAGCGCGCCTTCCATATCCAGGTTGGCTTCGCGCTCGCCAGCGCGAAAGAGCAGAGCCTCGGTATCGGCAGGGTCGTCCAACAACACCTTGTTGAGGTCGTTGACCGCGTTCTGATGCTGTTCGAAGCCGTTGTAGTACAGGGCGCGCTGATAATAGACGGCGCGATCGGTACGACCCAGGGCGATGCAGCGGCTGATGTCGTCGATCGCCTTGGCGTACTCCTTTTGTTGCGCGAAGGCCTTGCTGCGGGTGAATAGCGCATCGGTGCTCTGCGGGTTCAGTTCCAGGGCCCGGGTGCACTTCTCGATGGCGGCTTCAAGGGTGCGCATCCGCATGGTACCACCACTGTACTGATCATGCAGGTCGAGCTTCACTTCGGCCAGGGCCACGTAGGCCGGTTCGTAGAGGTGGTTCCAGGAGATCACCTTCTCCAGGTCGAATTCCGCCGTGGCAAGATCGCGCATGGCATGGCGCACCAGGCCGTGCAGGAAATACGTATCGGTGGTGGCCTTCAGGGCGAGTGCGGCGTCGGATGCCTTTGTGGCACAATCCAGGTCGCCGAGTGCCAGGCAGGCGCGCACCTGGGTCTGCAGGGCGCTCATCTGTTTGCGATCCACTTGCAACGCCCGCTCGCACAACTGTTTCGCCACAGCAAAGCTGTCGATCATGAGATAGGCCTGTGCGGCAGCAGCGCCCAATGCAGCATTGCCGGGATCAAGCTCGCTCATGCGCTTCCGGTCCGCAGCACAATCCGCCTGCCTGCCCAGAAGTTCATACACTTCGCTGCGGGCCTGGTAGGCCTTGATCGACTTGGGGTCAACCCGTACGGCCAGGTTGTAGCGCTCGAGCGCTTCCTCCAGCCGCTGTTCCTTGCGCAAGGCATCACCCTCTTTTAGGAACGACTTCGCACCTTGTGCCTGAGCCTGGGGCGACAGGGCGAGCAGGAAGAACAGGAGGACCAGGCTGTGGTGCAACATGGGGCGAAGCACCCAAATGTAGTTCGTGTTAAACAGCCGTGCACAGCCCGTCATCTATCCCCTACTGATCCTTCGTGGTAAAGCGTTCCATCACTTCGGCGGTCACACCCGTGGTGCTGAACCCGCCATCGTGGAAGAGATTCTGCATGGTCACGAAGCGTGTAAGATCGCTGAACAGGGTGATGCAATAATTGGCGCAATCCTCGGCTGGTGCATTCCCCAAGGGGCTCATGGCCTGTGCATAACCGAAGAAGCCTTCGAAGCTCTTCACCCCGGAACCCGCCGTGGTCCAGGTCGGGCTCTGGCTCACGGTATTCACCCGGACCCCCTTCTCCTTTCCCAAACGATAGCCCCAGCTGCGGGTGATGGATTCCAACAAGGCTTTGGCATCGGCCATGTCACCATAATCCGGGAACACGCGCTGGGCGGCGATGTAGCTCAAGGCAACCACGGAACCTCCCTGCGCGAGCGCGTTGCCCTTGTGCGCGGCCTGCATCATGCGGTGCAAGCTCATGGCGCTCACATCAAGCGTCTGCTTGTACCACTCATAGTTCAAGTTATCGTAGCTACGACCCTTGCGCACATTGGGGCTCATGCCGATGCTGTGCAGGACGAAGTCCAACGGTCCACCCAATTTTTCCTGGGCCCCGGAGAACAGTGCTTCCAGGTCGGCATCGTTGGTGGCATCGGCCCCAATGATCGCAGAGCCGGTGGCCTCGGCCAACTTGTTGATCTCGCCCATGCGCATGGCCACAGGGGCATTGCTGAGCACGAAGGAGGCGCCTTCGGCATGGGCCAATGTCGCCACTTTCCAGGCAATGCTCTGGTCATTGAGTGCACCGGTGATGATGCCTCGCTTTCCTTTCAATAGTCCGTACGCCATGGTATTGGTTTTCGGGGGTGAAGATAGCGGGCACCGGGGATGTGCGTTCGGAGGATGACAGGAGCCGTCCATGTTCCGAAAACCCTCAGGCCTACTGCAACAAAGGCATCGTGTTGACCGGCTCCGAATGCTCGTTCTCAGCTGGCTGGCTTCAGCAGCTCGCGGGCGTTCGCCAGGGCTGCCTTGGTCAGCTTTCGACCACTGAGCATCTGTGCCAGGGCTTCGACACGCTCATGTTCGGTGACGGCTTGAATGCTGGTTGTGACACGCGCCCCTTTCTCCTGTTTGGTGACCAGGAGGTGGTTGGCGGCCTTGCCGGCGATCTGCGGCAGGTGGGTGATCGCCAGTACCTGCCGGTCACGGCCCATACGCTCCATCAGGCCGCCCACGCGATCGGCCACCTCTCCGCTCACCCCGGTATCGATCTCGTCGAAGATCACCGTGGGCAGATCGCGAGAGTCGGCCGCCAGGGATATCAAGGCCAACATCACGCGGCCCAGTTCACCGCCGGAGGCCACCTTGTCAAGTGCTGCCGGTTCACGGTCCTTGTTGGCGCTGAACAGGGCCCGGATGCGGTCGATGCCTTGTGGGCCGGGCTCGTCCTCCACCTGGTGTGCAAAGCGGAACAAGGCGTGCGGCATCCCCAGTTCCACCAGGATATCCTGCACGCGGGCAGCCAGGCCGGCCATGGCCTTGATGCGTGCCTTGGAAAGGGAGCGTGCCAGTTCGGTGATACGCTCTCGCAGGGCGCTCTCCTCCCTTTCAAGTACGACGATGCGTTCGTCCATGCCGCCGACCTCCGCAAGGCGCAACGACAGGGTGTCGCGCAGAACGATCAGATCGTGCACGGTATTCACGCGATGCTTATGCTGCAGGCGCAGGAGCAGGTCCAGTCGCTCGCGCAACCGCTCCGCCTCACGCGGGTCGAGGTTCACTTCGCCACTGCGGTGAGCGGACTCCGAAGCAATGTCCTTTAATTCGATGTGCGCAGCATCAAGCCGATCCGCGAGGCTTTTCACGCGTGGATCGAAACGTGCCGACTTCGCCAGCGACTGTCGCACTTGGGACAAGTGCATCAGCACGCCCTGGTCCCCATCGATGCCCGTTTCCACAGCGGCCAGCCCTTCGGCCAGTTCACTCGCATGTTCGGCCCTGGAGAGTTCCTGCTCCAGGGTGTCCTGTTCGCCATCCACCAGATGGGCTGCTTCCAACTCATCGAACTGGAACTGCTGGAATGCCGCTTCGGCCTGTGCACGCACCTGCTGGTCGCGAAGCAACTCCAACTCCCTGACCAGTGCACGCCATGCGACGAACTGGACGGCATAACGATCCACCTCCTTCTTTTTACCGGCCGCATGGTCCACCAGGCCCAACTGGAAACGCGGATCGTTCAGCAGCAGGGTATGGTGCTGGCTATGCACATGGACCAGGCGTGAAGCCAGTTCACGCAACAGATCCAAGCGGACCGGGGTATCGTTGATGAAAGCGCGTGAACGACCACCCACTTCCAATTGTCGCCGCAGGATGGCCGGTGTTTCAAAGGGCAGTTCCTGTTCGGCGAACCAGTCCTGCAGCCCCATCCCGTCAAGGTCCACCTCCAGTTCGATCACACAGCGTTCGTCGGGTTCGCGCAGGGCTGCAGCGTCGGCCCGTTCGCCCATCGCAAGTGCCAATGCACCCAGCAGTATGCTCTTACCACTGCCGGTCTCACCGGTGATCGCCGTGAATCCCTTCTCCCACTGCAGGTCGGCCTTGTCGATCAGCAGGAAGTTGCGGATGTGCAGGCGGCGGAGCATGGCGTGATGGATGCGGATGCGAAGTTCAGCAGAATATCAAGCGCATCATTGTGAACATGTGCGCATGTGGACATTTGCGCATGGGCACTTCGCTCCAGGGTATGCCAGGCTTGGTCCCTCAGCCGCCGCGCATCATGTTCTGGTACTGATTGATGTGCCCGGGATCGATGATCTGCAGCGTATTGAAAAGCTTGGCCTTCTCGGGTCCATCGGCGGGCTTGAACAGCTCCACCAGTTCATTGTACTTGGCGTTGAAGAAGACCTGCAGATTGTAGCTGGCCGGTTGGGCCTGGTGCACGGTCTTCAGGCGTTCGATCTGCCGGGCGACGACCTTTCGTCCGTTCACCACATCCTCGGTCATCACGTCCATGCCGGTGCGGTGGTATGCATAGAGCAGCTCGCGGAACGGGCGGAAGACAGCCTGTAGCTGGTTGTCCACCAACCAGTATCGGTTGCGCTGGTCCTCGAAGGCCTTCCATCCGGATTCCGGTGCACTTTGCGCATTGTTCACGATCATCTGTGCCGTGTTGTAGAACTCGGTTCCACCCAAAGACGCATAGGTGTCGGCATCAAGACCCAGGACGAAGTAGGCGTAGAACCCCAGGATCGAGGAGAGGTTGTTCAGGTGACGCTCCGGGGTGAACTCGATCTGCGTGTTCTCCAGGAAGTTGAACTGCACCTGATTGTCCACCAGATCGAGGATGGGACTGTTGTAGTCAGCACCGAACACGGGCCGGGCGTAGATCACCTGCAGATTCCCTTCGAAACGTTCCGGGGTCGGCTGTGCGGTGATCGTGAGCAGCATGTTGATGTCGATGCGCTCGGAGGGGCCGTAATTGTAATTGGTGAACCGTCGGCTCTGGAAGAATTCGCGTATGGCCGCCTCCATGGATTGGAACACCCTGGGTTGAGCGTTGGCGATCTGTGGTGCGATGACACTGATCTGGCAGTTGAATTCCTGTGCCCGGAGACCCGGCGAAACCGCGAGCATCACCAAGAGGAAAAGGACGGACGTGCGGATGGATCGGTTCAGCATAGCTTCTCAATGCGGTCCAAGATAATGCGAGCCACCTCGGACTTGTCCATTAACGGCGTTTCCTCCGGATCCTTGCCGGGGGTCAACAAATGCACCCGGTTGGTGTCGTGGCCGAAGCCGGCACCCGCATCGCGCAAGGAGTTCAGCACCAATAGGTCGAGGTTCTTGCGCTTCAGTTTCTCCGTTGCATTGGCCAGTTCATTGTCCGTTTCCAAGGCGAAACCCACCAGCAACTGGCCCGCCCGTTTGTGCGCTCCCATCCAGGCCAGGATATCCTCCGTGGCTTCAAGTGCGATGTCCAGCACCCCATCACGCTTCTTCATCTTGCTTCCCGCCGGTGCCGCAGGGCGGTAGTCGGCGACGGCGGCGCTCATGATGACCACATCGGCAGTCGTGGCCAGGGAGCGGCAAACTGCGGCCATTTCAGCAGCCGTCACCACATCTGTACGGTCGATACCAGGGAAGTCCGAAGAGAGGGCAACCGGCCCGGCGACCAGATCGACACGTGCACCACGGGCTGCAGCTTCGCGCGCCAGGGCGAAACCCATCTTGCCGGTGGACCGGTTCCCGATG
Source organism: Flavobacteriales bacterium (assembly GCA_041745875.1). Classification (GTDB taxonomy): domain Bacteria; phylum Bacteroidota; class Bacteroidia; order Flavobacteriales_F; family PHOS-HE28; genus PHOS-HE28. The sequence continues at coordinate 5,428 of JBGTIB010000210.1, forward strand.
TAGCGCACCGGGTCGATGGATTCCTGCGTTGGTCCGGCGGTGACCAACAACCGCTTACCATTCAATGGGCTGGATGTCAGAAGGTCGTCCATCACCTGCTCAACAATAGCCTCAGGCTCGCTCATACGTCCGGCCCCCTGAAGGCCGCTGGCCAGTTCGCCGTTGTCAGGGCCGATGCTCCGGATCCCTCGCTCCAGCAACGTCGCCAGACTGTTCTGCACACCGTGATCCCGGAACATCTCCAGGTCCATGGCCGGCACCACATACACCGGACAAGCGGCGCTGAGGTAGCAGGCCATCAGCAGGTTGTCGCAAATGCCTTGGGCCATTTTGCCCATGGTGTTCGCACTGCACGGGGCGATGATCATGACATCGGCCCAGCGGGCCAGGTGCACATGGTCGTTCCAGCGTCCACTACCATCGCGCACGAAAAGATCGGTCAGGACGGGTCGCTTGCTCAGGGTGGCCAGGGTGAGCGGTGTCACAAAGTCGTGCGCGGACTGGCTCATCACCACCTGCACTTCGGCACCGGCCTTCACCAGTTCACGCACCAACAGTGCTGACTTGTAAGCTGCGATGCTGCCGGTAACACCCAGCAGGACGCGACGGTTCAGTACCCTCGCCGATGCCTTGAGGCGTGGCCCGGGGTCCTGTTCCATGGCGGATACGGATCAGGCCACGTTGGGCTTTGGCACCGCATCCACCTCCTCATCAGGACGGCGGAAGTAGATCTTGCCCTCGGTCAGCTCCTGTACGGCCAGGGCCGTGGGCTTGGGCATGCGCTCGTACATTTTGCTCATCTCGATCTGCTCGCGGTTCTCGTAGACCTCCTCGAGGTTCTCTCCTACCACGGCGAATTCCTCGAGCTTGGCATTGAGCTCCTCCTTGATCTCCACACTGATCTGGTTGGCGCGTTTCCCCAGGATGGCCACCGCTTCGTACACGTTCCCGGTCTCCTTGTCGAGCAGGGCGACATCACGGGTCACCGTGGTCTTGGCAGCATTGGCGTTCTTGTACTTCATGGTGTGCTTGCGTTGGGCTTATCGAGTAATGCCTGCAGTTCCTGCTGCAGCTTGTTGGCGTCGCCCAGGGAAGGGCTTTGGGGAAAAGCGTCCGCGAAGTTATGATAACTGCGGATCGCTTCCGTTGCTCGTTCCTGGCGCTTCTCCTCCACACTGTTGATGGCCAGGAAGTGATCGGCTCGCAGGATGAGGAACATCGCCTCTTCACGGTAGTCTGAATTGGGCCACTGGCGCACGAAACTCCGTAACGCCACCCCGGCCGACTGGTAGTGTTGCATGCGGTAGTACTGGCGGGCACCGTTGTAGGCCTTCAGCTCCAGTTTGCTGCGCAGTCCGTCGATCAGGTTGTTGCAGCTATCCTTCAGGTTGGTACCGGGGTAACGTACCATGAACAACTGCAGCTGATCGATGGCGTGCCGTGTTTCAGCCTGATCGAGGTCCTTCACCGGGGAGTTCTTGTAGTGGCAGATGGCCGCCAGGAACGCGCACTCCTCGGCATACTGGCTCTTGGGGAAGGTGCGTGTGAAGTTGGCCAGGTAATACGAGGCCATGATGTAATCCTTCATGCCGAAGAAGGCCTTGGCATGCATGTAGTTCATGCGTTCGCTCATGGCCGAGCCCCGTGTCAGCACGATCAGCTCTTCCAGAAGGGGCACTGAGCGTTCGTAACCCCCACGTGCCCGGCGGCGCTCCTTTCGTGTGGCATCGGGTGCCGTACCCCGCTCGCCGATGGCATAGTACTTCTCGGCGATCTCCACCTTGTACTCCATCTTGTCGCTCTTCAGCGCCTTGCTGAATTCCCCACAAGAGGACAGGACCAATGAAAGAACAAGAAGGAAAGGGATGATTCGCATGGATCCTTGTACGGCCAAGGGGTCTTGGGCGCGCAAAGGTAACGGGGCAGGATGAAGTGGTGTTGCCCGACCATTGCTATTCCGCTGACAGTGCAACGTGGATCCAGCAGCATGCTCCACGTGTTTTCCGCAGTTACTTTTGCCGACGGAAGAACCGACGCCTTCGTCCACCTGGATCGAAGCGCATCTCCCACACGCCCCGCCGGGCCAACGGCAGCTTCACCATGAACGACATCTTCGACAAGATCCGCAAGGACCTGGGGCCGCTCGGCCGCCAGGCCAAGGACACCCACGGCTACTTCTCCTTCCCGAAACTGGAGGGTGAACTAGGCCCCCACATGACCTTCCGCGGAAAGCCCGTGCTGGTGTGGAGCCTGAACAATTACCTCGGGTTGGCCAATCACCCGGAGATCCGTGAAGTGGATACCCAAGCCTCCAAGGACTGGGGCATGGCCTACCCCATGGGCGCCCGCATGATGAGCGGTCAGACCAAGTACCACGAACAGTTGGAGGATGCTTTGAGCGACTTCATGCAAAAGGAGGACAGCTACCTGCTGAACTTCGGTTACCAAGGCTGCATGAGCGCCATCGAGTCGCTCCTCTCCCGCCACGATGTGTTGGTGTATGACAGCGAGAGCCACGCCTGCATGGTGGACGGTGCCCGCCTGCACCAAGGCAAGCGCTTCGTGTTCAAGCACAACGACATGGAGAGCTTCGAGAAGATGCTCGAACATGCCCGCAAGGTGACCGAGCGCACCGGTGGTGGCATCATGGTGATGACCGAGGGTGTTTTCGGCATGGCCGGCGATCAAGGGAAGCTGAAGGAGATCGTGTCCTACAAGGAGAAGTACAATTTCCGCCTTTTCGTGGACGATGCCCACGGCTTCGGCCAGTTGGGTGAGCATGGCCGTGGCACTGGCGACGCACAGGGTGTACAGGATCGAATAGACGTGTATTTCGGCACCTTCGCCAAGGGTATGGCCACCATCGGCGCCTTTGTGAGCGGCCCCGAGGATGTGATGATGTACCTGCGCTACAACATGCGCAGCCAGGTCTTCGCCAAGAGCCTGCCCATGCCCATTGTGATCGGCGCCATCAAGCGTTTGGAGATGATGCGCACCCGCCGCGAGTTCGGCGATAAGCTCTGGGAGATCACCAACGCCTTGCAGAACGGTCTGCGCGAAGCCGGATTCGACCTTGGCAAGACCAACAGTTGCGTAACGCCGGTATACATGCACGGCGGTATTCCAGAGGCCACCAACGCGATCATCGATCTGCGCGAGAACATGGGAGTATTCTGCAGCATCGTTGTGTATCCTGTGATCCCCAAGGGGGAGATCCTGTTGCGCCTTATCCCAACGGCCGCGCACAGCTTGGAAGACGTGCAGTACACCATCGATTGCTTCAAGAAGGTGAAGGAGAAGATGGCGGCCGGATCGTACAAGAGCGATAAGGTGGCTACGGTTTGATCGCTCTCACCGCAGAACATTGAAAAGGCCTCCTACGGGAGGCTTTTTCGTTGATGTGGCTCGATCGGTCGCGTGAAACCATGTCGGGGTATTCTCCGATGGCTCTCGCGGTGATCAGCTTGGCTCATAAGGGTCACTCCCTACCTTTCGCGCCTTATGCACACCACCTCTCCGCTTCTCAGGAACCTGCTGATCACCCTATCCGTGCTGGTGATCCTGTACCTGGGGCGCAGCGTGCTCATTCCGCTCTTTTACAGCTTGCTGGTCGCGTTGGTCCTCTACCCAATGGTAGCGAAGTTGGAATTGAAGGGCGTTCCACGGTGGCTGGCCATCAGCATGGGCCTGCTCCTAGTGGGCGTGGTGTTCGGGAGCTTGTTGGGTGTATTGATCTGGCAGGTGAACAGCTTTCTAGGGCAACTCGCTGAATTGTCCGCCGAGGAAGAAAGCGGCTTCAAGGCCATGTGGTCCTGGGTCAACGCGCATATCACGGACCTGAGCGATGATCACCAGCATGAATGGTGGGGACCTGCGGTGAGCAACCTGCCAGGCAAGATGACCCCCTATGTAGGCACGGTCCTGAACGGCGTGTTCGGCATGCTCTTCAATCTCTTCATCATTCCTGTTTTCACTGCGTTGCTGCTGTACAATCGGGGAACCTACGTGGCGGCGCTCACCGCATTGGTCAGTACGGAATGGAAACCAAAACTACCGGACCTGATGCAGCGCGCGGTGACGAATTACGCCCGTTTCATCGTGGGCATGGTGCAGGTCTACCTCATCGTAGGCACGCTCAACACGATCGGCTTCCTGATCCTGGGTGTTCCCAACGCGATCCTCTTCGGTATGCTCACTGCCGTTGCCACCATGATACCTTACGTCGGCATCCTATTCAGCTCGCTGCTGCCCATCACCTTGGCATACACCACCAGCGGCTCCATGTGGATGCCCATCGGGGTGATCTTCGTGCTGGGACTGGTGCAATACCTGGAGGCCAACCTGATCTTCCCCAAAGTGGTGGGTGGTAAGCTGGGTCTCAACACCCTGGCCTCCTTGGTGATCATCTTCGGCGGCGCATTGCTCTGGGGCATGGCCGGTATGATCCTGTTCCTGCCCCTGATGTCCATCGTGATGTTGGTGAGCAAGGAGGTGCCGGAGTGGAAGGCGCTGAGATTGTTGTTGGGGGAGGCACCCAAATGAGGGAACTGCTGGACGGTCTTGGTTCGACCCGGCTCATCGGACGAACTGGATCACTTACACTTGTGTTCCTTTCGCATGCCCCGCATCCTCATCCTTTTCGCTCACCCGCGTCTGGAGAAAAGCCGCGCCAACCGTGCGCTGCTACAGCGCGTTCCCGAACACAAGAACATCACATTTCGCGACCTCTACGAAGCGTACCCCGACCTGAACGTTGACGTCCGGCATGAACAGGCCTTGGTCGCCGCGCATGACATCCTGGTGTTGCACCATCCCTTCTATTGGTACAGTGTGCCACCGCTGCTGAAGCAGTGGATCGATCTGGTGTATTCCTTCGGCTGGGCTTACGGACCGAATGGTACGGCACTGAAGGGAAAGACCTGTTTCCACGCAATTACCACGGGTGGAAATGAGCAAGCGTACTCCGCCGGTGGGTTCCATGGCCACACACTGCACGATTTCATGCTGCCCTTGGAACGTACGGCCACACTTTGCGGCATGAACTGGCTGCCACCTTTCGCAGTTCAGGGCAGCAACCGAATGGGCGATGCGGAACTGGAGCTTGCGGCCTTCCAGTATGCACGTTTGCTGAGCGGCCTGGCTGATGACACCATCGATCCCGCCACGCTCGCAACGCTGGAGCGACTCAACGAAGCCGTACCCATCACCCGCTGATCCATGGTCAACTTCCTTGCGGACGCCGTTGTGTACCTGGGGGCTGCCGTGGTGTGCGTACCCATTGCCAAACGCCTGGGCATGGGTAGTGTGTTGGGCTACCTGCTGGCAGGCATCATCATAGGTCCCTTCGTGCTGGGCTTCATTGGCGAGGAGGGCAAGGACATCATGCACTTCGCGGAATTCGGGGTGGTGATGATGCTCTTCTTGGTGGGTTTGGAACTGGAACCGTCCCTGTTCTGGCGGATGCGGAAACAGGTGCTGGGCCTGGGCAGCATGCAAGTCGGACTCACCGCCCTGGTGATCGGCGGCACTGCGTGGGCCATGGGTTTCACCTGGCAGGCCGCCTTGGCCACCGGACTGGCCTTCTCCATGAGTTCCACCGCCATCGCCCTGCAATCGCTGAAAGAGAAAGGCTTGATGAGCACCAATGCCGGGAAGAGCAGCTTCGCCGTGCTGCTGTTCCAGGATATCGCTGTGATCCCCATTCTCGCGCTGCTACCGCTCATGGCCACGGCGCCAATGGAACGCAGCGGCGAAGGGCATTGGGTCGATACACTGCCCGGCTGGCAACACACACTTGCTGTGTTCGCAGCTGTGGGCGCGGTGATCGTTCTGGGGCGCTACGTGGTGGTTCCTTTTCTGCGTGTGGTCGCAGGTACCCGTTTGCGCGAACTCTTCGTGGCCTCGTCCCTGTTGCTTGTGGTGTGCATCGCTTTGCTGATGGACACCGTGGGTCTCAGTCCGGCATTGGGCACCTTTCTCGCTGGGGTGGTGCTGGCCAACAGCGAATTCAAACACGAATTGGAAAGCGACCTGGACCCCTTCAAGGGCTTGTTGCTCGGGTTGTTCTTTATGGCCGTGGGTGCGTCCATCAACTTCGAGTTGATCAGTAACGCTCCAGGCATGATCCTGGGTCTCACCGTGTCCGTCATGGTCGTCAAGATCGCGCTGTTACTGGGTATCGGACGACGTTACGGACTGTCACTCGATCAGAACATGATCTTCGGCGCAGGGCTTGGACAGGTCGGAGAATTCGCTTTCGTGTTGCTGGCTTTCATCGCCCAACTGCGCATTCTGGACGCCACCATGCTCGATACGCTCATGGCGATCACCGCGTTGAGCATGACGCTGACGCCGCTGTTGATGCTCGTCAACGAGAAGCTGGTACTGCCGCGCTTCGGCACCTTGCAACAGGAGGCAAAGGAAGCCGATGAAGTGGATGTGAAGCACAAGGTGATCATCGCCGGATTCGGGCATTTCGGCAGCACACTGGGCCGGCTGCTGCGCGCCAACGGCGTGGAAACCACGGTACTCGACAGCGACAGTGACCAGGTCGACCTATTGCGAAAGCTCGGTTTCAAGGTCTTCTATGGCGATGCCACACGGCACGAATTGTTGGAAGCCGCTGGTGCGCACCAGGCAGAGGTACTCGTTTGCGCCATCACCCCCGAAGCCGCGCCAGCATTGGTGGAAATGGCACACAAGCATTTCCCGCATTTGAAGCTGTATGTGCGCAGCCGCAACCGCTACGATGCCTACGATCTGATGGACCAGGGCGTATTGCACATATACCGTGAAACACTGGACACCTCCATCCGCATGGGGGTTGATGTGTTGCGGGAACTGGGATACCGCGGGCATACCGCACAACGCGCCGGGCAGAATTTCCGGAAGTACGATATCGCCGCGCTGAAGAAACTTGCAGGATTGCGGCATGATAAAGGGGCCTATGTCGCGGGAGCGAAAGAGAGCATCGCCGAGCAGGAACGACTGATCCGGAGCGATGCCGAACACGATCCCGCCCATTCCGAGCATGCCTGGAACAGCGAGGAGATGCGGAACATGGTGAACAAGTCGGCGTCCTGAGCACCGATAAAATGAACACTGCGCGGAGGAATACCTTCCGTCCACTGGCCGTGGTGGTACTGGCGTGTTCCCAAGTGTGATCGGTAGCCCCATTCCCTCGATCCGACGTAGCGATCATGGCTTATGTCGTGAGCACCAACCCTTTGCCGTGCACCGTCGTACAACCGCGCATGACCATGGGTGGTATGCGCTCCATATTGCGGTCGCTGATCGTGTTGCAACTGGCAATGTTGCTGCCAGTTGCAAGCCATGCTCAGTTCTGTGATCCCACTGTGCCTGTGATCATCGTTGACCTGAGCGCCTCTCCCAGCGAAACGTTCCAGACGCCCAACATCCAGCGCCAAGGGCAATGCTGCGGGGTAACTGCCCCGGACCAGTGCCTGCAGTTCGTGATCACCCTGCATCCCGATGCACAAGGGATCAACTTCCAGATCTGCGCGGGAGCAGTGCCACCTGGCGCGCTCTACTACCAGATCGCCTGTGGTCCACAGATCCAAGTGGGTCAGGCCATCTGCCTCGATGGTGCCGGGCCGCACATCCTCACCTTCTGCAAGCCGGGCAACAACACCAACCAGTACTGCATCACCTCCATCCCTGCGCCTTCAGCCGGGCCTGGCATCATACTGAACGACGGATGCACGGGAAACATCACCAGCACGGGCTTCGCGCCGGGTACGATCCAATGGACCTCCGTGGCTCCGGGAGCACCGGGCGCTTATGACAACTACCTCGCCTGCGCCTCCTGCGCCAACACCTCTGTCACAGGGCAGGCAGGGTCGCCCTCCTACGTGGATTACCAGGTCTGTGGCAATGCGATCGCTCCATGCAGCAGTAACAGCTATTGCGATACGGTGCGCGTGTATTTCAATCCCACCCTTATAGTGGCGATCGAGCCCGAGTTGCCAACGGTCTGTTTCGGAGCGGCGGGCACCACCATCACGGCCGTAGGTGGAGGTGGCACACCACCCTACAATTACCTATGGAGTACCGGTGAGACCAGTGCCAGCATCTTCACGGGACCGGGCACCTATACCGTATTGATGTCCGATGCCACGGATTGTCCGCCGACCAGCACCGAAGTGATGGTGACGCAGTTCGCGCAGCCCATCCAGGCCATACCGGGCGATGACATCCTGGTATGCGGCCAGGACGCCACGGTATACCTGAACGGTACGGTGACTGGAGCCTCAGGTGGGGTCTGGAGCGGGGGCAACGGCACATTCACGCCATCGACGGAAACACTCGATGCCATCTATACTCCTACGACAGCCGAGGTCACTGCCGGTTCGGTGCAACTGAACCTGACCACTACCGGCAACGGCACATGTCCGGGTGATGCGGCCACGCTTGGCATCACCTTCGCCGCTCCTTTCGAGGATGTGGGCATTGCCGCCATGGATGCCGGTTGTGCCAACAGTGCCGATGGTGTAGTGAGCGTAAGTCCTACGCTGCCCGGATGGGTCTACACCTGGGACCATGCCCCCATGCTGAACGCAGCCGATGCGACCGGGTTGAACGCTGGCAGCTACAATGTCATGATCACGGACCCCTCGGGCTGCAGCATCGGGTTGAGCGCCGTGGTGGGCGCTCCCGCGCTCTTGGCCGTTGCAGATATTACTGCAACGAATGAAAGCTGTGCGGGAATGGGCGATGGCAGCGTGAGTGTGACCGTCGCGGGCGGCACCGGACCATATTCCTACCTGTGGAGCAATGGCGCCAACACCAGCACGATCAGCGTGGGGGCCGGAACTTATAGCGTGGTGGTGACCGATGCGAACGGATGCACGGCCCCAGAGGCAAGCGCCACGGTGATCGCCACCGGGCAACCGAACATCGCCCAAGCAGGCCCGGACCTGGTGGGCTGCATGAACGCACTTCCCGTGCAACTGAACGGCAACGTGGTCAACGCCACAGGAGGCACCTGGAGCGGCGGCAGCGGGGTCTTCCTGGGCACTGGTCTCGATCCTTCCTACCAACCCACTGTACAGGAGATCATCGCCGGTGGCGTGGACCTGATATTGACCACCACCGGCAATGGAAGCTGTCCGTCCGGTACGGATACGGTCCACATCGCACTTTCCAATGCCTTCCTGAATGCGACCCTTTCCGGTAGCGATGTGCTGTGCCACGGGGGCAACACAGGTACGGCCACATTCCTGCCCGGCGATGCCACCTTCGCCTATGCATGGACACCACCGGCGAACGCCCTGACCAATGTGGCCAGTGGACTGACGGTCGGCACCTACGGTGTGACCGTGACCGACGCCTTGGGCTGCGACACGGTGATGACGATCGCCATAACCGAACCCGCACCCGTGGTGGCGGGCATTGGATCGGCGACGGATCCGCTCTGTTCCAACACCCAGGATGGATCGATCACGGCTACTTCCAGTGGGGGCATTCCACCGTACTCCTTTTTCTGGAGCCCGAATACCGGTGGACAGAACATCGCAACGGCCAATGGGCTTGTAGGCGGCTGGTACGCCGTTTCCGTGACCGACGCCAACGGCTGTAATGACCAGGCAGGTGCGCTACTCACCGCCCCGCCTCCCGTGCAACTTTCGGCACAGGTTCCCGACACCGTCTGTGCCAATACCCCCATCACCCTCACTGCGAACGCCAGTGGTGGGCAAGGACCCATCGTCGTGGTGTGGGAAGGCATCGGAACGGGCAACTCGGTGACACATGGCTTCAACGCTGCCCAGACCGTTATCGTCACGGCCACCGACAGTGTCGGTTGCCCCGGCCCCGTGCTGTCTTTCAATGTGAACGTGCTGGACCTGCAAACGGCCACCTTGTCCGCATATGGTGACACAATCGTATGCCCGGGAGGGATCGCGCAGATCGGCGCTACGTTGACGGGATATCCCGGTCCGTTTGTGCTCAACTGGAGCGGGTCCGCGCTCACCGGCGGAGGCCCATTCCTGATCCCCGTCACCGGGAATATGGAAATGACGGTGGTGGCCAGCGATGCCTGTGGACAGACCTTGGAAACAACCGTTCTCCTGGAGATGGATGAGCCGCCCGTGGTGGAGCTGCCAATGCTCATTGCCGAAGGCTGCGCGCCGCTCACGGTGACCATGCCTGACCTGGGGCTGGGCATGAGCCTGACCTACCAGTGGACCTTCGGAAATGGCAACGGTTCCCAGGCAATGTTGCCCACGCACACCTACGGAGCAGGCCAGTTCCAAGTGGGTCTTACGGTGGTGACACCTGCCGGGTGCACCGCTACCGCAGTCACCAGCGGCCAGGTGATCGCACATGCCCCGCCCACAGCCGCCTTTACCGCGGATCCATGGAGCACGGACATCGATCATGCCACCATCACCTTCAATGATCAGAGCAGCAATGGTATCTACGTTCATGCCTGGGAATTTGGCGATGGTGCCAACAGCAACGTGGAGGATCCCGTGCATGTCTACGATGACATCGGCGAGTATCCTGTGGAACTCTGGGTGCAGGATGGCAATGGATGCGTGGATTCGGTGATGCAGTTTGTGCGGATCACTCCTGTGCACGACATCATCATTCCCAACGCCTTCACACCGGACCCCAATGGTGGCAATGGCAGCAGTGCCTGGATCCCTGGCGATCTAAGCAACGATGTCTTCTACCCTTTTGCCCGTTTCGTGAAGGACTTTCGGATGCGGATCTTCAATCGCTGGGGTGAGCTCATCTTCGAGAGCAACGAGCACGCCATCGGCTGGGATGGCTGGTACCTCGGAAAACTGAGCCCACAGGACGCTTACGTGTATCAGGTCTGGGTGCGCTTCGTGGACGACAAAGAGGTAGTGCGCATGGGTGATGTCACCTTGTTCCGTTGAAGTGGAGAGATCGAAGTGCTTGACGAACGGCCTCATCCGTTCCAATTGAAGTTCTTGGCTGCCAGCTTATATCCCAGGTTGGCATCCGATACGAGAAGGACACACCTAGCACGGAGGATCTGAGCGGCAACATCCCAAGGCCGCCGCTGTCCGCAGTGTTCGCACCGGTGATGAAGCGATGGCAGCGAACCTTCCAGGTGCTCCTGGACCCCATGCGGATGATCAGCCGAAGGCCATCATGGCATACGCAACCTCAGCCCGAAGCGCAGTACGGGAGTCTCCGCCAAAGCCTCACCAGGTGTGTAACCTTTGCTCTTGTATCCCAATTGTAGGAAGGTGCCGAAGTATTGTGGACCACGCCAGGGATGGAAGGCCAGTTCAGCCCTGGCCATGCCTCCGATCCGTTGTTCGAAGTTCCGGAGCGTTGCATCCTCCAACTCCAACTCCGGCTGCGACCATAGGTTCGCTTGCAGGTTCAGCATCAGGCGCTCGGTGGCGATCATGTTCACTGCTTTCACCGCCACCTCACCATAGCGATGGTCCCAGTCTTTTCCGAAGCCGAGACTGGCAATGAACAAGCGGCGCCCTGCCCTGACATGATGGACGGAATGGAACTGCTGACCGAATGGGGTGAGCGTGTAGTTGAAGGAAGGCAGGTATCGCACGGAACCCAGCGTGATCATCGGGATCATGCCGCTGCGTTTGCGTCCTTGCACACCGTGGGTCACCACGAGGGTCCAGGCGCTGTACACTTGAAGTGGATCGAGCAGCGATACAAGGCCGTGCAAGGCCAGGGTTCGAATGTCGGTCGCAGGAGTGCCGGGTCGATGGTAGAGGCTGTTGGCCTGTTGCAGGTACGCCGCAATGTCGCCCTCCGCGAAGGGACCACCAGTGCCGAAGAGGTGCGTACGCCAGGTGTAGGCCAGCAGGTCGTTCCGGCTCAACAGGTAGAGCAAGGCCTGGCGGTAATGGAGCTGGTCCTGCAACAACATTCGATCGGCCATGTCAGCGGCCAGCACCTGGTTGCCTACCGACCCACCGAAGTTCATGGCCAGACGCTCGTGCGGTGTGATCCGCTCCCCGGGGCGCAGGAAGCCGGTGCGTGCATATCCCGAGCCTTGTCCGAAGGGCGGCAGCAGGGTCAGGTTGAAGGAGTTATCGCGGTATCCGAATTCACGATAACGCGCGCCATGTCCGAAAACCTCGTGCTGTGCAAGCACGATGAGGAAGTCCAGTTGTAGGTCCAGGAGCAGGGTACGTGCGGTACGGTAGCCCATGCCCAGGAGGCGTCCGCCCACGCGTTCCTCGCTACCCAGCGTATCAGGCAGGTGGCGGTCCTGCAAGGTGTATAGAGCGAAATGTAGGGTGGCCAGGTTGGCAGCCCCCATTACCTCGGAACCGGAAGCATCGAAAGTGACCCGATGGTCGGCCTGGGCGGAGGCCATCCGTACCCCGAGCATGGCACAGACCAGCGCAAGGATCCGGAACAGGCTGATCACGGATACGAAGGTCGGTCCATTGGTCATACTTAGGAAAGGAACGCGGAATATCGGCTTCCGGTCCGCACATCATGAAAGGCGCTCAAGTGCGCGAGGAGAACGCGTGCGATCGCCTGTCCGCCCGCCCTGCGCTACCTGCAACATACCACGGCGAAACCCTGCATCGGGCGGCGCGTATAGAGTCTTCCACGGACACGCAGGATCCCTGTCCCTACCATGCGTAAACTGTTACTCCTTCTCCTCTTCCCCTTGCTGGGCCTTACCGCACAGGCCACGCATATGAGCGGTGGTGAGATCTATTGGGAGTGCATCGGACCCAACCAGTACCGGATCACCATGGTGATCTACCGCGACTGTTTCGGCATCAACGTCGACCCCACCTACACCTTGCAGGTACAGAGCCCTTGCGGCAACACCAGTTTGGTGGTGAGCACGCCCGGCGGAGTGGAGATCTCGCAGCTCTGCGACCTCGAACTTCCCAACAGTACTTGCAACGGTGGCAATCTCCCAGGGATCCAGCAATACATCTACACCGGTATCATCACCCTGCCCCCCTGCAATTTCTACACGATCAGCTACACGAACATCTACCGCAATGCGGCGATCGTGAACCTGACCAACCCCGGTGCCCAGCGCACCTACATCCGGGCCACCATCAATACTGCCGCGGCGCCCTGCAACGATTCGCCGCAATTCACCAATACAGCGATCCCCTATGTGTGCATGGGCTACCCCATCACCTACAGTTTCGGCGCCTTTGATCCCGAGAGCGATTCCTTGAGCTACGAGTTCATCCCAGCCATGGGCATTGCCGGTGCACCATTGAACTACGTGAACCCGCATTCCGGTGCGCAGCCCATACCGGGTATCACGCTGAACCCCGTGACCGGGGAAGTGAACTTCACCCTGAACCAGATGGGCAACTGGGTGGTGGCCGTACGCGTGAACCACTGGGTGAACGGCGTGATCGTAGGCACCGTGATGCGCGACATGCAATTCGTGGCCTACCCTTGCGACAACATACCACCCGATCCGGCCACTGGAGTAGTGGCTGCTCTGGACGGTACAGCCACACAGACCGGCCCCCGCTCCATCGAACTCTGTGCATCGGGCGATTTCTGCTTCGACATGGTCATCTCCGACCCGAACCCGGGTAATGTGCTTACCGCGTTCAGCAATGTGGCCCAGAACCTGCCAGGGGCCACGTTCAGCTATACCGGCACCAACCCGATCACAGCCACAGTGTGTTGGGTAGCCGCCCAGGGGTCGGCGGGATTCTACCCATTCATCGTGAACGTGAACGACGGTGCCTGCCCGATCCCCGCATTCCAGACCTACATCTATTCCGTGCGTGTGCTTCCCGGCCTGTATGCCACCCTGGAAGTGGTGGACGAAAGCTGCCTCGGTGATAATGATGGCAGCCTGACGGTGAACGTAACGGATGGCAACGCCCCCTTCTCCTACACCTGGAGCACGGGTAGCAGCGAACCCAGCATCACAGGCGGGCCGGGGGACTACACCGTGGAGGTCGAGGACTCGAACGGCTGTATCTCGGACGTGATCACAGGCACCATCGGCACCATCGGTCTGCCGAATGAAGCGAATGCTGGCACGGGCAGCTATGGCTGCGTGAATGTACCGCTGGCCCTGCAGGGCACCGTGGTGAATGCCACAGGTGGCGAATGGAGTGGCGGCAGCGGCACCTTCGGCGGCACTTGGCCGAATATCATGTACGCGCCTTCGGAAGCGGACCTGCTGGCCGGGGGTGCCATGCTCACCCTGACCACCACCGGCAATCCTACGTGTCCGCCCGCCACCGACGAGATCTTCATCGCCCTGGTGGACAACTTCACCACCACCACGGTGAGCGCCATCGATGCCACCTGCTACAATACGGCCAACGGCAGCGCTACTGTGAGTGGCGCCCCCTTCGGGGCCACCTTCCAATGGAACGACCCTGCCGGTCAGGGCACCGCGACGGCGACAAGCTTGTCCGCTGGGTCCTACACCGTTGTCGTGACCGACACCTTGGGCTGTAGTATCACGCTTCAAACCATCGTGGGTCCTCAAGACCCGATCACCGTCACTTCGATCACGGGCACGGACGAAGGCTGCCAGGGTGATGGCGATGGCAGCGCGACCGTAATGGTCGAAGGCGGCACTGCACCCTACACCTATGCCTGGAGCAATGGTGGTGTTACGCCCACCATTGTGGTAGGGAGTGGTACCTGGGAAGTAAGTGTGACCGATGCCAACGGTTGTGCACCTGCGATCGCCGACGTCACCATTGCTGCGCAGGGTCTGCCCAACGTGGCCGATGCGGGCGATGGCCTGGTAGGTTGCCTTTACAGCGCCGTGGCCTTGAACGGAGCGGTCACCAATGCCACCGGTGGAACGTGGAGCGGTGGCAGCGGCACCTTCGCGGGCACCGGGTTGAACGCCAGCTACCTGCCCTCCCCTGCTGAAGTACAAGCGGGTTCGGTGGAACTGTTGCTCACCACCACCGGCAACACCGTTTGCCCGCCCGCCACGGACGTTCTTTTGATCACGCTTTCGAACAGCTTTCTGCAGGCCGCTGTGAGCAGCGTGGATGCCACGTGCAGCGACAATGCGAACGGCAGCGCAACATTCACCCCACAAGCTGCGGGCATGAGCTACCTGTGGAACGATCCAGCAGCGCAGACAACCGCTACGGCCAGCGGTCTTGCACCCGGCACCTACGAAGTGACAGTGACCGATGTGCTGGGCTGCGACACCACGATGTCCGCCTTCATCGGCCCTCAGGATGCCATCGCGATCGCCAGCCTCACGGCACAGGACGAGAACTGTCTGGGTTCCGGTGATGGAAGCGCCACAGTGACCGCCACCGGTGGTACAGCACCATACACATACATCTGGAGCAACAATGCCACCACCCCCACCATCACCGTGGGTTCAGGCGACTACTCCGTTTCCGTGACCGATGCCAACAATTGTACGGCCGCCCTGGGTTCGATCACCGTGGGTGCTTTGGGCCTGCCCAACGTGGCCGATGCAGGCAACGATGTGGTGGGCTGCATGGGTGCCCTGCCCGTGGTGTTGAATGGTAATGTGACCAACGCCACCAGTGGAACGTGGAGTGGCGGCAATGGCACTTTCGCCGGTTCCTGGCCGAACATCACTTACATGCCTTCCACCACCGATGTGCAGAACGGAAGTGTGGAACTGAGCCTGGTCACCGTGGGCAACACCACCTGTCCGCCTGCCACCGATGTCATGACCATCACCCTGCCCAACAGCTTCGCAGGGGCCAGTGTGAACGGAACCGATGCCTTGTGCAATGCCGCTGCCGATGGGATCGCCACCTTCAGCCCCGCACAACCCGGTTTCACCTACCTCTGGAACGACGCCGCTGCACAGACCGGCGCCACCGCCACTGGGTTGGTCGCCGGCAATTACAGTGTGGTGGTGAACGATGCCTTCGGTTGCGACACGACCCTGGGTGTGACGATCGGTGAACCGGAAATGCTGGTCATCGCAGACCTTGCCGTCACCAATGAGACCTGCGCCGGATATGGCAATGGCAGCATCACCGTGACACCCAATGGCGGCACGGCACCTTACACATACGCCTGGAGCCACGGACCTACCAGCGCCATCATCAACGTGGAAGCCGGCAGCTGGACCGTGGTGGTGAGCGACGCCAATGGATGCGCTACAGCACCCGGTACGGCCACGGTGAACGCCAACGGACAACCAAACGCCGCCTTTGCAGGTCCGAACCTGGTGGGTTGTCTCAATGCCCTGCCTGTGGAACTCAACGGAACCGTGACCAGCGCACCGGGTGGTGCCTGGAGCGGTGGCTCCGGTTTCCTGGTGGGCACCTGGCCCAACGTGGTATACCATCCCAGTGTGGCTGAGATCCAGAATGGCAGTGTCCAACTCTTCCTCACCACCGTGGGCAACACCTCCTGCCCGCCTGCCAGCGACACTTTGGAGATCGCGCTTTCCAACGCCTTCCTGAACCCCACGCTGAGCACCACCGGTCCATCGTGCCATGGCTTCAGCGATGGTACCATAGCCTTCGCTCCCGGGAACACCGGCAACACTTACCTGTGGAACGACCCGATGGGCCAGACCACGGCCACGGCCACAGGACTGCCCATCGGCACCTGGACCGTGACCGTGACCGATGTGTTGGGCTGCGACACGACGCTTTCGGCGACCCTGGTGCAACCTGCACCGCTGGCAGTGGCCACCGTGAACGCCATACCTGCATTGTGCAATGGACAGAGCAATGGCAGCGCCGCAGTGACCCTGACCGGCGGTACGCCCAACTACACTGTGACCTGGAACAATGGTATGATGGGCGCCACCGTGAACGGCCTTGGCGCCGGGACCTATGCGGCCACCATCACTGATGCACAGGGCTGCAGCACCCAGGCCACGGCAGTGATCGGGGAACCGAACGCCATCCTGCTTACAGCGCAGGCACCGGATACCGTGTGCGTGAACACCGCCGTGGACCTGAGCGCCAACGCCAGTGGCGGAACCGGGGCCTTGCAGGTGAATTGGGGCGGCCTGGGTACGGGCACCACGATCCAGGCCTTCTTCCAGACCTCCCAGAACGTGGTAGTGACCGTGGTGGATGCCGTGGGATGCAGCGGTCCCCTGTTGACCCTGCCCATCACCGTGCTCAACCTGAACAGCGCAAGCCTGTTGACATACGGCGATACGACGGTATGCCCTGGTGGATCAGCCTCGGTGGGTGCCACTGTGCTGAACTACCCCGGAACGTACACGCTGGGATGGCCCCAATTGGGTGCTGTCGGTGCGGGTCCCTTCAACGTGCCCATTACGGCCGATATCGACGTGTTGGTGACCGCCACCGATGTGTGCAATAACACGCTCAATGGCTTGATACCGCTACGACTGGATGTACCTCCCGCGCTGAACCTTCCCCCTGTGATCGCCGAAGGGTGTGCTCCACTCACCGTACAGCTACCGGGTAGCGCACCTATCAGCGGATATACCTACCTGTGGGACCTGGGCAACGGGAATAGCTCGTCGGCCGTGGCGCCTTCGGTGGTGTACAATGCCGGCAACTTCATCGTGACACTCACCGTGACCACCACATTGGGCTGCACGGCCACGGGGAACATAAGCGGTACGGTGATCGCGCACCAGCCTCCCACGATCGATTTCACTGCAACGCCGTGGGTGACCGATATCGCCAACTCCACGATCCAGTTCCAGAGCCAGGGAACAGGCAGTATCACGCTGCATGAATGGACCTTCGGGGATGGAGGCACCGCCTACACGGCGAACCCCGGCCACACCTACCTGGATGTAGGCACCTTCCCCGTGGAGCTTTACGTGGAGGATGTGAACGGTTGCACGGCCTCTGCGGAACACAACGTGGTGATCGGCCCGGTGCACGATGTCGTGGTACCCACTGCGTTCACACCGAACCCCAACGGTGGCAATGGAGGCACCTGGGTGCCAGGCGATCTGAGCAACGATGTTTTCTACCCCTTCGCCGAGCATGTGGAGAAGTTCCGGATGCGGATATTCAATCGCTGGGGCGAGCTGGTCTTCGAGAGCGATGAACTTGGCCGTGGTTGGGACGGTTACTACCGCGACCAATTGAGCCCTCAGGACGTGTACGTGGTGCAGACCTGGGTACGTTTCGTCGACGGCAAGGAGGTGCAAAAACTCAGTGATCTGACACTTTTCCGATGAGAGCCACACGATCCATAGCCGCCATGCTGGTGCTGGGCACTGGCTTGATCGCCAGGGCACAGGACCCGCAGCTTTCGCAGTTCCACGCAGCCCCGCAGTATCTGAATCCCGCATTGGTGGGCAACACGCCACAGGACCGGATCGCTTTGAACTACCGCCTGCAATGGCCAGGTGTGCAACCGGGTTTCGAAACCTATGCCTTCGCCTATGACCACAACTTCGCCAGCGCCAACAGCGGTTTGGGCGGTATGGTGATGCGTGACGTGGCCGGTTCCAACGGCCTTTCCTTCACCGCGTTATCCATGAGCTACAGCTATGAGGCGCGGATCGACCACAAACACGCCATCCGCTTCGGGTTGCGCATGGGTTATGTGCTGCGAGAGGTCAACCGCAGCGGCTTCCTCTTCGCCGACCAGGTGATCCGGGACAACGCCGCGCAGACCGTCGAGAACGGCATGATGGACAACACCAGCTACCTGGACATGGGCTCCGGCGCCTTGTACTACAGCGAACAGTTCTGGGCAGGCGTTTCCGTGAACCACATCAATCGCCCCAACACCAGTCTTTTCCTGGAAGGCGACGCCCGGATCGACATGCGCACCTCGGTCCATGGCGGCTATCGCTTCCCGATCGATGGTCACGACTACCGCCGCAGTGAAACCAAAATGACCATCGCGACACATTACAAGGCGCAGGGAAAATGGGACCAGTTGGACCTCGGTGGATATGTGGAACACCTCCGGGTGAGTGCCGGTCTGTGGTACCGTGGTCTGCCGATCCTGAAGGCCTATCAGCAGGGGTACAGCAATAGCGAAGCGGTGGTGCTGATGGCCGGTTTCGAGACCGAGCAGAACCTGCGTTTCGTGTACAGCTATGATATCACCATCAGCAAACTGAGCATGCGCAGCGGTGGCGCACACGAGATCAGCCTGGTGTACGAGTGGCCCAAGCAGGCCAAGAAGCGGAGGCACCGCATCGTGCCCTGCCCCAAATTTTGACCCCGCGACGGGTCGAGTCTTCCTCGCTGGCGTCGAAAACGTCCGTATCCCTTACGTTACGGATCACTGTATCGGGCATGCCAGGCCATGCTGTGGAATGGCATTGATAGTGGTTCCGTACGGTTGACCTCGCACACTTGAGCCATGGCTTTCGGTGTACAAGGAACATTTCCGACCATGCTACGTTACGCGGCCCTCATCACATAACGCCATGTTCCGGACCTGCTACTCTCCCGTAGGCCCGCTTGACACAGGAAAGAAAAGGTTCAGCCAAAGGATCTTGCATCGCATGATGCTCCTTGCAGTGACCTTGTGTACAAGCACCTCACTATTTTCCTCCCATATCTCCGGTGGTGAATTCCACTGGGAATGCCAGGGTTCCGGTATGTACCGGATCGGGCTCACCCTGCATCGCGACTGTGCGGGTGCCACGTTGCCCGCTACACAAACGGTGCTGATGCAGAGCAGTTGCTTTTCGTTCAGCATCCAGCTCCAACTCGTCGGTTCGTTCGAGACCTCACAGCTCTGTCCTGCGCAGCTGCCCAACAGCACCTGCAACGGTGGTGCACTCCCGGGCACTGAGCAGTACACCTACAGCGCACTGATCCCCCTGCCCACCTGTGGGATCTGGACCTTCTCGTACACGAACATTTACCGCAACGAGGCCATCGTGAACCTGGCCACCCCTGGCAACAAGGCCACGTACATCATGGCGACCATGAACAGCAGTGTCGATGTATGCCAGGATTCACCGCTCTTCATCAACAAGCCCATCCCCTTCGTATGCCTTGGGGAGCCCGTGCTCTACAGTTTCGGTGTCACCGACCCCACTGGCGATGTATTGAGCTATCATTTCGTATCGGCAAAGGGCGCGAATGGGAACAACATCCCTTATGTGGCGCCCAACTCCGGTGCTGTGCCGATCCCAGGGATCACCCTGGACCAGGTCTCCGGAGAGGTTCAGTTCACACCGATGATGCTGGGCAACTGGGTCGTGGTGGTGCGGGTGGATCGGCGCGATACCAATGGGAATTTGGTAGCCTCGATCATCCGCGACATGCAATTCGTGGTGCACCCGTGCAGCAATCAACCGCCAGACCCGGATTCCGGCGTGATCACCAATTTGACAGGAACAGCTGTGCAGACCGCCCCAAGGGCTGTGTCCCTTTGCCCCAATGGTTCGTTCTGTTTCGATCTCAGTATCACCGATCCCAACCCAGGCGATGCACTCCTGGTGAGCAACAACATCGCACAGGCATTGCCCGGTGCCACCTTAAGCACTTCGGGGACCAACCCTTTGCAAGTGACGGTGTGTTGGACACCATCCGTGTCCCCAGGGGTGTACACGTTCCAAATGCTGGCCAGCGACAACGCCTGTCCGATCCTCGCTCTGCAGACCTATGTGTACACCGTGCTGATCCGCCCTCTGCCTCTGCTGAACTTCGAGTTCACGCCGGAGTCATGCCCCGGGGCCGGTGACGGTACCCTGACTGCGATACCCCGTTCAGGCGGAGAACCTTTCACCTATGTATGGAACGTTCCCGGCACGGGACCGACCATCACCGGCGTTGCTGGCAGTTACAATGTAGTGGCGACCGATGCCTTCGGGTGCGAGTCGATCATGTTCACCGGCGAGATCCCATTCGCCGACGCCGTATCAGTATCGATCATCGGACCCGATAGCTCCTGCGCCGGGGCTGCCATCCAACTGCAGGGTGTGGTGGTGAACGGCACCGATCCCGTCTGGAATTCCAGTGGAGGAACGTTCATAGGCAATGGATCGAACGTAACATACATACCGTCCCAAGCGGATGTCCTGGCCGGTTCGGCCACCATCACTCTGAGCGCTTCTGCCGGCCCGGATTGTCCCCCAGTGACCAGCACGCATGTAGTGGGCCTGGCCAACAGTTTCCTAGGCATCGCAGTGGTACCAGGAGCGATCACGTGCAATGGTTCGAACGATGGAACTGCCGTGGTCGAACCGGTGTATCCCACACATGCCTATACGTGGTCTTTCGCCATCGGTGAGACCGGCCCTTCCATCACGGATCTTACCCCGGGGCAGCATTCGGTGACGATCACCCACCCTTTGGGCTGTGATACTACGCTTTACTTCATGATCACTGAGCCGGAGCCGTTGGAGATGGAACTGATCTCCCTGGCACATGCACCGTGCGATGGGGAAGGCTCTGTTGAAGTGCTTGCGAACGGCGGAACTTCACCCTATGTGTTCGCCTGGAGCAACGGGTCAAGCGGCGCCACTATGCAAGCACAACCGGGTACCTATAGCGCCTGGGCGACCGATGTGAACGGCTGCCCTTCGGATACCCTGATCGTGACGATAGAAGGGGGTACCGCCCCGCCATCGGCCCATGCCGGTGAGGATCTTGTGGGTTGCATGGGCGACCTGCCGGTCACACTGCAAGGAAGTGTCGTGAACGCCCAAAGCGGTGTGTGGAGCGGTGGGTCCGGTTCGTTCAACGGTAGCTGGCCGGATGTGCAGTACATGCCTTCCATGACCGACGTCCAGAACGGTGGTGTGGAATTGACTTTGACCACGGTCGGCAGTGCGGATTGTCCACCGTCCACGGACCAGGTGTGGATCGCGCTGCCGAACAGTTTCGAAGGCGCAACGCTGACGGGCTCCGACGCTCTGTGTCATGGTGCATTCAATGGCACGGCTTCCTTCAGCCCGGTTCAACCCGGTTCCATTCACAACTGGAGCCAGCCAACGGCACTGACCAGCCCGATGGCCACTGGTCTTGGCGCGGGGCCGATCAGTGTCCAGGTCATCGATGCCTACGGATGTGATACCACGCTCAGCATTGTGATCGGTGAGCCGGAACCCTTGCTCATCAGCGACCTGCTCGTCACCCACGAGGGCTGTGCCGGTGATGGCGATGGAAGCGTGTTGGCCAGCGTGAACGGTGGTACCGCACCATACCTGTTCGCTTGGAGCAATGGTTCCGATGCGCCTGATATCACGGTAGTCGCAGGTGCCTGGGCCCTGATGGTCACTGATGCCAATGGCTGTTCTGTCCAGGACAGCGCGACCGTGCTGGCCCTGGGGCAGCCCAACGCAGCCCAAGCAGGGATGGACCTGGTCGGTTGTATGGCCGCATTACCAGTGGATCTGAACGGTAGCGTGACCCATGCCAGCAGCGGCATCTGGAGCGGTGGAAGTGGCACTTTCAGCGGTACATGGCCCGCGATCCAGTACACGCCTTCGGCGGCGGATATCCAGGTCGGTAGTGTGGAATTGAGCTTGACGACCGTAGGCAATACCGCTTGTCCACCTGCGACCGATGTGCTGATCCTCCACCTGCCCAACAGTTTCGCCGGTGCAGTGCTTTTGGCATCGGATGTCCTGTGCAACGGCACGGCAACCGGCACGGCCACTTTCACGCCCAATGCTCCGGACCTGGACCTGCAATGGAATGATGCCGCCGGACAAAGCACTTTCACTGCCACCGGACTTGTGGCCGGCCAGTACACGGTGGTGGCGAGCGACACTTTCGGCTGCGACACCACGCTGAGCGTGACCGTCGGCGAACCCGAGCCCTTGTCGATCACCGACATGGCCGTGACGCACGAGATCTGTGCTGGCGATGGTAATGGGAGCGTGTCGGCAAGCGTATCCGGAGGAACCCTGCCCTATGTTCATGCGTGGAACAATGGTGCTTCATCCCCTTCGATCGCTGTAGGGGCGGGCACTTGGGAGGTGGTGGTCACCGATGCCAATGGATGTAGTGTCCAGGCCAGTGCCACGGTGAACACCACGGCAGGAGCGAACACAGCGGATGCCGGGCCCGACCTGGTGCATTGCCATGGCGACCAAGTCATCGCCCTGAACGGTAGTGTGACCAACGCTTCCGGAGGCAGTTGGAGCGGTGGCACCGGAACATTCCTTGGTAGCTGGCCCACGGTGGGATACCTGGCATCCACCGCCGATGTGCTCAACGGGGGTGTGGAGTTGATGCTGACCACCGTGGGCAGTACCGGGTGCCCTCCAGCGACGGACATCGTGTTCATCGCCCTGTCCAACGCGTTCCTGAACGCTTCGCTCACCGCGACGGATGCCTTGTGCCATGACAGCACCGATGGCAGCATCGTGTTCACTCCTCACATGGCGGGCAACACTTATCTGTGGGACGATCCCGCGGCCCAGACCACGGCCACCGCCACCGGTCTGCCCGCAGGGATCTGGACCCTTATCGTCTCCGACGGATGGGGTTGCGATACGACCCTGAACGCAACGATCCAACATCCGGAGGTGCTCATCATCAACGATGCGCTCATCAATGCCACGACCTGCCATGCCGGCGATGACGGTAGTGCATCCTTGGTGATCGAAGGAGGCACGCCCACCTATTCAGTGACCTGGAGCAACGGAAGCACCGGTGCGACCATCGTCGGACTCGAGGCGGGCAGTTACACCGCGTCGGTAAGCGATGCCCAGGGATGCACCGCCGAAGCGACCGTGATCGTGGAGGAGCCCGAAGCCATCACGCTTGACGTACAGGCACCGGATACCGTGTGCATCAATGTGCCGATGGAATTCAGCGCCAGCGCGAAAGGTGGCACAGGCAGCCTGGAAGTGAACTGGGGGAACCTTGGCGTCGGTGGAACGGTGCAGGCCAGCTTCAGTCAGTCGCAGACCGTGCAGGTCACGGTGAGCGATGCAACCGGTTGTGTCGGCCCCTTGTTCACGCTGCCCATCACCGTGCTCGACCTGAACAGTGCGAGCCTGGTGACCCATGGCGATACCACGGTCTGTGCCGGGGGCTCAGCCCAGGTGCGCGCCGAGTTGTTCAACTACGCCGGCGAAGCGACCATGGTGTGGCCTCAGCTGGGTGCATTCGGGAACGGGCCCTTCACCGTGCCGGTGAGCCAATCGATCGACATCGTGGTGCAGGTGACCGACGTTTGCAGCGCCATGCTGGAAGGCATGGTTGAACTCCGGATGGAAGGTGCACCGGACCTGGAGTTGAACGACATCATCGCCGAAGGATGTGCTCCGTTGGGCGTGGCCTTCCCCGATCTCACCGAGGGTGGGACCTGGCTGGCGCAGTGGGACCTGGGCAATGGTCAAAGTTCAACGGCCTCCGCTCCCACAGCCGTGTACCTGGCAGGTACGCATAACGTCCAGTTGACCCTGACCTCCGCCATGGGTTGCTCGGGTTCGACCGTGCTTGAAGGGCTTGTGGTGTCGCATGCCGCGCCCGATGCCGCATTCAGCGCTTCCGCTTGGTCCGCGGACATGAACACCGCGCTCATCTTCACGGATGAAAGTGGCGCTGGTGTCGTGATGCAGCAATGGTCCTTCGGTGATGGCGGCCATGGCAGCGGACCAAGCATCGAGCATGTTTTCCACTACCCCGGCACGTACGAGGTCATGCTCCACGTGGTCGATGGCAATGGTTGCAGCGCCACCGTGTCGCATCAGGTGGAGATCGACCACACCCATGAATTGATCCTGCCCAACGCGTTCTCCCCCTCGCCATTGGGGGCCAACGGCGGTGTATGGATCCCCGACGACCTCAGCAACGATGTCTTCTATGCCTTCGCCGTGGATGTGGCTGACTTCAACATGCGGATCCACAACCGCTGGGGCGAAATGATCTTCGAAAGCAGCGACGTGTCCCGGGGCTGGGATGGGTATTACCTCAGCCAGCTGTGCCCGCAGGACGTGTACATGGTCCGTACGTGGGTACGCTTCAAGGACGGACAGGAGTTGCTGAAATACACCGATCTCACGCTATTCCGATGAACAACGGCAGGTACCTCCCCATCCTGACGGCCTTGGTCCTTACGAACGGGCTACGCGCACAGGACCCCCAGCTTTCGCAATTCCATGCGGCACCGCAATACCTGAACCCGGCGTTGGTGGGCAACACCTTCCAGGATCGCATAGCCCTGAACTACCGGCTGCAATGGCCGGGTGTGCAGCCTGGTTTCGAGACCTATGCCGTGGCGTACGACCACAATTTCGCCGGCGCCAACAGTGGCCTGGGCGGGATGGTGATGCGCGATGTGGCCGGCACGCACGGTCTGGCCTTCACCTCCCTGGCCATGAGCTACAGCTACGAGGCGCGCATCGACCGGAAACGTGCCCTGCGCTTCGGACTGCGCATGGGCTACGTGTTGCGCGAGGTGAGCCCCGGAGGTTACCTCTTCGCCGACCAGGTGATCCGCGACAATGCCGCGCGCACAATCGAGACGGGCCTGATGGACAATACGAGCTACCTCGATATGGCCGCTGGTGGACTGTATTACAGCGAGCAGTTCTGGGTGGGTGTTTCCGTGAACCACATCAACCGGCCCCAACACAGTCTGTTCCTGGAGGGCGACGCGCGTCTTTCCATGCGCACCTCGGTACACGGCGGTTACCGCTTCCCGCTCGATGGCATGAACTTCCAGCGCAGCGATACGCGCCTGACCGTGGCCACCCATTACAAGGCGCAGGGAAAGTGGGACCAGCTGGACATGGGCGCCTACATCGATCATGGCCGACTAAGCGCAGGACTGTGGTACCGTGGGCTGCCCGTGGTGAAGGCCTATGAGCCCGGGTATGGCAACAATGAAGCGGTGATCCTGATGGCGGGTGTGGAGACCGAACAGCAGTTGCGCATCGTGTACAGCTACGACATCACGATCAGCAAGCTGAGCATGCGCAGCGGCGGTGCACACGAGATCAGCCTGGTGTACGAATGGCCACGTGAGACGAAGAAACGCAGGCATCGCGCGGTTCCCTGCCCGAAGTTCTGACCATCGCACTCCTGCCGCCGTGCGCTACTTTCACGGCATGGACATCCAACGCATCGCGTACGGGCTGATCGTCATCATTGCCGTGGCAGTGATCCTGTTCTTCACCAAGGTGGTATTGATCCCCTTCGTGCTCGCGTTCATGATCTGGTTCCTGATCCGACAGGTACAACAGGTCATCGGCAAGGTGCGCATCGGCGGCAGGCAATTGCCCTTGTGGTTGCGTGGGTCGCTTGCTTTCCTCACCATCTTCGCCGCCTTGGGGCTGGTGGCCACCCTGCTCACCAACAACATCAAGGGCGTGAACGAGGTCATGCCCAACTACGAGCAGAACGTATTACTGATCAAAGCCCAGTTGGAGCAGGCCACCGGCCTTGACCTGCAGGACTATTCCGGCCGTCTCACACAGGACATGGAAGTGGGCAGGCTGATCACGCAGCTCGTGAACGCCCTCACCAGCATCCTGGGCAGTGCGGTGATGGTGTTGATCTACGTGGCTTTCCTCATGATCGAGGAGCGCCATGCCAGGGCCAAGTTCAAGGCGATGTACGACACGGATGAACAACAGAACAGAGCCTTGTTCATGCTGCGGCAGATCGACCATTCCCTCAGCCGATATGTGACGCTGAAGACCGTGGTCAGCTTGACCACCGGTGCCCTCAGCTATGTCGTCCTGCTCATCATCGGGGTCGATTTCGCCTTCTTCTGGGCCTTCATCATCTTCCTCCTCAACTACATCCCCACCATCGGTTCACTGGTGGCCACCATCTTCCCGGCCTTCATCGCTGCGTTACAATTCGCCTCCATCGGCCCTGCGCTGTGGGTCCTGGGTGGCGTGGGCCTCATCCAAGTGATCGTGGGCAATATCATCGACCCGCGGCTGATGGGCACCTCGCTGAACGTGAGCGGCGTGGTGGTGATACTCTCCCTCGCGTTCTGGGGAAGCATCTGGGGCGTGGTCGGTATGATCCTCTCGGTACCCATCACCGTGATGCTGGTGATCGTGCTGGCACAGTTCGACAATACGCGCTGGCTGGCCATCCTGCTCAGCGACAAGGGGCATGTGCAGGTGAATGGCGTGAAGGAGTGAGGTAGGGATCCGTTCGGACACTTTACATCCGCTCCGGCACCTCGATCCCCAGGCACCACATGGCCTTCTTCGTCGCGCTGGCCACGGCTGAGCTGAGCGAAAGCCTGAACTCCCGCATTGCCGCATCCTCCTCCTTCATCACCGGAACGGTCTGGTAGAACCCGTTGTAGGCTTTCACCAATTCGTAGCAATGGTTGGCCAGCGTCGAGGGTTCGAGCTTGGTGGCGGAATCGTGCAGCACCGCTGGGAACTGGTGCAGAAGCTTGATGACGGTGCGTTCCTCTGGGAGCAATGCGAATGTGCCCATGTGCTCATTTGACCCTATGCCCATGTCACCCGCTTTCCGCAGCAGTGAGCGGATCCTCGCATAGGTGTATTGGATGAACGGTCCGGTGTGTCCCTGCAGGTCGATGCTGGCGGCGGGATCGAAGAGCATACGCTTTTTCGGGTCCACCTTCAGGAGGTAGTACTTCAATGCGGCGAGGCCGATCCTCTCGTAGAGCGCGTCCTTCTCCGCATCGCTGAAGTCGTCGAGTTTGCTCAGCTCCTCCCCCGCTTTCCGCGCCTCTTGTACGACCTCCTCCATCAGTTCATCGGCATCGACCACGGTGCCTTCGCGGCTCTTCATCTTCCCGGTGGGCAGGTCCACCATGCCGTAGCTCAAATGGTGCAAGCCATCGGCCCAGGCGAATCCCAGCTTCTTCAGGATGATGAACAACACCTTGAAATGGTAGTCCTGCTCATTGCCCACCACATAGATCAACTGACTCAGGTCGGGGTACTCCTCAAAACGTTTGATGGCCGTACCGATGTCCTGCGTCATGTAGAGGCTGGTGCCATCACCGCGCAGCAGCACCTTCTCGTCGAGACCAACGTCCGTGTTGTCCACCCACACGCTGCCATCCTCCTTTTTCAAGAACACGCCGCGCTTCAGGCCTTTGGCCACATCTTCCTTGCCGAGGAGATAGGTCCTGCTCTCGTAATAGAGCTTGTCGAATTCAACGCCCATGCGTGCATAGGTGGCACCGAAGCCGTCGTACACCCAGCCGTTCATCCGCTCCCATAGCGCTCGAACACCACGATCTTCCTCCTCCCACGCCAGAAGCATGGCCTGTGCTTCCTGCATCATCGCTGTCTCCTTCTCGGCTCTTTCGCGGTCCATGCCTCCGGCCACCAGGGACTCCACCTCCTGTTTGTGGGCCTTGTCGAACTCCACGTAGTACTTACCCACGAACTTGTCTCCCTTCAGTCCGATGCTCTCCGGGGTTTCGCCATTGCCGAAATTCCGCCAGGCCACCATGCTCTTGCAGATGTGGATGCCCCGGTCATTGATGATCTGCACGCGCAACACATCGTGGCCCATCGCCTTGAGGATGCGGCTGACGCTATGCCCGAGGAAGTTGTTGCGCAGGTGCCCCAGGTGCAGTGGCTTGTTGGTATTGGGTGAACTGTACTCCACCATCATCTGCCGGCCTGTGCGGGGGAATTGAAGGATGTCCTTGTCCGCAGCCTCGCGCACGAAACCCAGCCAATACCCGTCCGCGATGGCCAGGTTGAGGAAACCCTTCACCACGTTGAATCGCTCGACCTCAGATACCTCGCGTTGGAGGTACTCGCCGATGGCTGTGGCCGTGGGCTCGGGCCCTTGGCCACTGAGCTTGAGAAAAGGGAACACATTGATCGTCACATCGCCCTCGAACTCCGGCCGTGTGTGCTGGAAAGTGAGGGATGCAGGGTCGAGCTCGTGGCCGAAGAGTTCCGAAAAGGCCCGTTGCAGGGCGGGCAGAAGAATAGCGTGGAGGCGATCGTGTTGCATAGGGCTGCAAAGGAAGGGTTCGGGGAGGGATGTTGGAGCTTCGCCGACCGTTGGTCGGACCGCGATCACTGTCGCTTCAGGAAATTCTCCGCCAGCATGCACCTTACACTGCCACCGCCCACCGCTTCGATCGTGGGAATGGGCACAGGCACCATTTGCCCATGCGTCTGCAAGGCCATGCGCTGGTCGGGCTGCAAGGCATTGAAGGCGGTTCCACTCAGCAGGATGAAGGTGTGAAGGTTTTTTTCCTGGTGAAGTTGTTCGGCCTCCGAGGGGCGACCCACGGACTTAGAGCCGCGTAATTCCAACATGTTGCCCACATATTGGTGCATCTGGGTCAGCGTGATGGGGATCACCTGTCGGCCACTGCGTTCCAGGTCGCGCAACACATCGGCACGTTCACCGGGATAGGGCATGGCCTCGAAGCAGACCACGGCGAAACGACTGCCGATGCTCATCACCACATTGGTATGGTACACCGGCTGCCCGGTGAGGTTGCCGTCCATGGTAGCGGTGAAGGCCACGGGGGTGTAACCTTGCCGGGTGCACCAGTCGGCCAGTGCCTGTTCGTTCGTGCGCGGAGAAAGGCAGGCGTAGGCCAGCCGGTTCACCCGGTCGAGCACCATGCTGCCGGTACCTTCCAGGAAAATGCCCTGCTGTTCCGATCCTGTGAGGTCCACCACCTGCTTCACTTCGAAACCTTCCTGCTCCAGATGGTTCCGCATGGCCGGGTCCCGTTCCTTCCGGCGTGATGGTGTGCACATGGGGTAGAG
Source organism: Flavobacteriales bacterium (assembly GCA_041745875.1). Taxonomy (GTDB): domain Bacteria; phylum Bacteroidota; class Bacteroidia; order Flavobacteriales_F; family PHOS-HE28; genus PHOS-HE28. The sequence continues at coordinate 34,997 of JBGTIB010000210.1, forward strand.
CACCACGCTGTCGTCGGCGTGGGTGCTGAACCAGTTGTTCGGGAACACAGCGTTCGGTGCCGCAGGATCGATAGGCTCCAGCACGGTGATCCCGATGCCGCACTGCCGCAACGCGTCCAATACGCCATCGAACTCCACGGCCGCCTGGCGCTGCACTTCGGGATCGGTGCGCCGCTGCTGAAAGGCGTTGCTGCTGGCCGTTTCGGGATCGAAGCCGAAACCGGTCGGGCGGATCAGGATGACGGAGGAAGCGCTTTGCATATGGTCTGCATGACGCACCAAGGTCATCTTCCTCGCAGGATCGGGAACAGCGGCTCCATGATGGACAGTGCCGCTTCGGCCATGGCGTTCTTGTCGTCCAGGGCAGGATTGATCTCCACCACATCGAGGCTGACAGTGCGGGGGTCGCTGCACAGGCCGGTGAGGATCGCGCGGGCCTCCTCCACGAACAGGCCGTTCTCCACGGGTGTTCCCGTACCCACGGAGATCGAGGGATCCAGGCTGTCCACGTCGAAACTCACATGGATGCGCATGCAACCGGACAGATGGCCCAAGGTCTCCTGCACCGCAGCGGCCGCACCCTTGGCGCGCAGTTGTTCCATGGTGATCACCTTGATGCCATGTTCCTCGATGATAACACGCTCCTCGGGTTCGTAGTCGCGTAGGGCGATGAATACCAGGTCACGCGGCTGAAGTTTGGGGCCGTTGACGCCGATCTTCCGCAGCCGGTCCCACGTGGCCATGGTATACACCTGGGGTTTGTTCCTGCCTTTGTTCTCGATGTGCATGAGCAGGGCGAGTGGCATGCCGTGCACATTGCCACTGGGGGTGGTCCAGGGCGTATGCAGATCGGCATGCGCATCCACCCACACCACGCCGAGACGCTCCTTGGGGAAGGCCATCTTGGTGCCCGAGACCGAGCCGATGGAGATCGAATGATCGCCCCCGACAATGATGGGGAACACGTTGTTCCTCACGAACTTGTACACCTCGTATGCCAGGTCACTTTGAAAGCGGATCAAGCCATCGATGTGGTGCGCGTTGGGGGACTTGTCGTCCTCGTAAAGCACATCGTTCTCATCGCGCAGTATGCTTTCCTCGGCATGGCCGAACAACTCGCTCCCGTGCGCCCAGGCCGCCACCCGAAGGGCCCCCATACCCAGGCTGGTGCCGCGGGTACCCGCCCCGATCTCCGAGGCGGCTTCTATCAATCGTACTTCCATGGACATGCCCTTGTTACAGGCGTCGCGAAGGTACACCCGCCCGGCAAGGCGATGAAACACAGCGGAAGGTCGTTGCGTACAACGCCCACCTTCAGTTAACCGGAACGAATGAAACTACGCCTCTGCGCACTACCCTCCCTCTCCCTCGTCATTTTATTGTCCCACGGTTGCAGTTCCGATCTCCTGGACAGGAGGATCAGTGAAGGTGTGATCGAATATGCCCTGACCTTCCCCGACTATGATCCAAACGGGATCATGGCCGGTATGCTTCCGGAGCGCACCACGCTCACTTTCGCCGACGACAAGCAACTGGCCGAACTGAATGCCGGCATGGGCATCTTTCGCACGTCCATGGTCGCCGACAACGGTTCGCGGTCGATGGATTACCACATGAGCATGATGAGCAAGAAGATCGTGGCGCATCTGCTGCCGCTTGATCTGGAACTCTTCAACAGCGATGTGGGGCGTCCCACCATTTTATATACCAACGACGTGGATACCATCGCTGGATACCCCTGTCGCAGGGCTGTGGCCATCTTCGACCGTATCGAACACCCCGAGATCGAATTGTGGTATACCGACCGGATCGACATCGCCTCGCCCAACTGGTTCGGTCCTTTCGCCGAGGTACCCGGTGTATTGCTGCGCTATGAGATGGTGCAGTATGGCATGCGCATGCGGCTCGATGCCCTAAGCGTGAAACCCGGCAAGGTGGACGCGACACTGTTCGAGCGTAAAGCGGAATATGAGCAGGTGGCACCCACGGTACTTCACAACGAGATGGTGGAGGTACTGGGAACCTTCAGCATGTGAGGCGCATACCGGGCGTTGTAGCTTTGGAGCAGCACCTGTCATGAAAATGCGTTTTTGCCTTTCCACCGTTGTCTTCCTTCTCTCCGGTACCTGCGCGCTACACGCCCAGGACTGCAACATTCCTTTCACCCAGCCGCTTTTCGGGGTACAGGTGGAGAGTGACCTCTGGTACGGCAATGCCACGCGTTTCAATGGCACCCAGGATAGCTTGCGGCTCAACCTGTACAAACCTGTGGGCGATGGACAGTCAGAGCGACCGCTGGTAGTGGTGATCCATGGCGGTGGATTCATCGAGGGACACCGCAACGATCTGAACGACTACTGCAACACGCTGGCAAGCATGGGGTGGGCCTGCGGCACCATCAGCTATAGACTTGGCATTTATGGTACCGGTCTGTTGGATCCGCCTTACGCCTACGACCCCAACGAAATGCGTCGCGCCATCTACCGCAGCATGCAGGACACCAAGGGCGCCGTCCGTTACTTGAAGGGCCGCCACCTGCAGGACAGCACCAGCACCACCAACGTACTTCTTGTGGGCTTCAGCGCCGGCTCCTTCGGCGCCATGCACGCTGCTTACCTGGACCAGCCCGGGGAGAAGCCTGCAGCGGCCAACGCGATCGGGCAGGTGCAACACTTCCTCACCTTCTACCCACGTCCCGACCTGGGGCCCGTGGAAGGCACGCTGCATCTGAGTGACCACGATGCTTCAGTGCTCGGCGTGGTGAACATCTTTGGCGCGCTCCTCGATATCGCCTACATCGAAGGGCCAGATGATCCAGCCCTCTACTCCTATCATCAGACCCTGGACCCCGTGGTGGGCTGCGGCTTCCAAAGGCCCTACTGGGGTATCGGGCTGGGTGTACCGGACAATTACCCGTACGTCCACGGATCGTGCTCCATCGACACGCACATGCAGGGGCTCGGCTTCGCACCGGGCCGATATCAGTTCAACCTGCACAACGGCAGCGACCACGATGTGCACGACCCACAGGGTGTATTGCTGGAGACCTTGCAATGGATGCGCGACCTTTTCTGTCCGTTGAACGCATCGGTAACTGGGTTCACACTTCTGGAACCCATTCACATATATCCGAATCCGGGAGGAGGCTTGTTCCGTGTAGAACGGAACGGCGACGGACCCGCACCTTATTGGCTTCACGATGCCATGGGCCGCCTGGTGCATGCGGGCACCCTTTGGGGAGGCACGCAGACCATCGACATGCGCCATCTGCCGGATGGGGTCTATCTGCTTCGCGGCGTCGGTCCGGCGGTACGCTTGGCGATCGCGCGTTAATGGCCATGCTAGTAAAGAGAGACGTATGAAATATTGGAGATCAAGTATATATGGACTTGGAATAATTCCGATGCTCTTTAGTATTTCATTATTGGCTTTTTATTTTCATGCATCCCTGATCATCGGAAAGTTTCCTACATATGGTCACCCAGACCCTAAGTCTCTTCACATATACGATATATATTCGCCAATCGTATATTTGGCTTCCGCTATCTGGATGTATTCATTTATAATGTGGCTGATTACGATTGTGACTTACGTAATCGCCAAAAGAAAACAAATCCTTTGGCAACCGGTAATTATGAGTTTTTTTGCCCAAGTATTCGCCACCTTAATTGTTCTATCACGAATAATGGAATGGTTCGTTGACTAAAATAAAGCACACAGCCATTAATAGCACCTAAACGCCAGCAGGCCCTCAGCTCTTGGATCGAAACAGATGTGCTAAACTTGAAAGATAGGAGCATCGAGGCTGGTCCCGAAAGACCTGTCAGCGTTTAGCTGCGAAACGTTAGGTGCTTAATGAAGGATCGCGTCGCCTGACCAGCAGCACAAGCCCCAGGAAGGTGATCGCGCCATTCACCAGCAGCAGTTCGAAGCCGAATTTGTATCCGCCGAACAATGGTTCGCTGAAACGGTCCAACACGAAGGTGACCAGCGGGGACAGCACCGCCACCAGCGGCACCCAGCGGTCCTTCACGGCCCAGCCGGTCAACATGCCGAAGGCGAAGAGGCCCAGCAGTGGCCCATAGGTATAGCCCGCCACCCGGAACACGGTCTTGATCACGCTGTCGTCGTTCAAAGCCTTGAAAATGAGGATCAACAGCACCATCACAATGCTCATGATCACATGCACGCGCTTGCGCAAGGCCTCGCGCTCTGCTTCGGGCCGCTTGTCGATCTCCAGCACATCCACGCAGACACTGGTGGTGAGTGCGGTAAGCGCACTGTCGGCACTGGAATAGGCCGCAGCGATCAGGCCCAGGAGGAACAGCAGGCCCACCATGATCGGCAGACCGCCATCGGTGGCCAGCATGGGGTAGAGCTGGTCTGCGCGATCCGGCAATGCGATCCCGAAGCGTTCCACGTAGAGGAACAGCAATGCCCCCAGGACAAGGAACACCAGGTTCACCACCACGAGCACCAGGCTGAAGGAGACCATGTTCTTCTGCGCCTCACCGATGCTGCGGCAGCTGAGGTTCTTCTGCATCATATCCTGATCGAGGCCGGTCATGGCGATGGCGATGAACATGCCCCCAAGGAATTGCTTCCAGAAGTAGGTGCCCGGCTTGGGATCGTCGAAAAAGAAGATGCGGCTCAGGTCGCTTTGGCGCACTTGAGCCACGAGTTCAGGCAGGTCCCAGCCCAACTTCTGCCCCACGAGTAGCACAGTGACGCAGACGGCAAGCAGCATGAAGGTGGTCTGCAGGGTGTCCGTCCAGATGATGGTGCGGATGCCACCGCGGTGGGTATAGAGCCAGATGAGCATGATGCTGAGCACCACGGTGGCCCAGAACGGGACCCCCCATGTATCGAACAGGAGGAACTGAAGTACGATGGCCACCAGGTACAGCCGTGCTGCGGAGCCCACGCTGCGGCTGAGCAGGAAGAACCAGGCCCCGGTGAGGTAGCTGCTGCGCCCGAAGCGTTGCCCCAGATATCCGTAGATGCTCGTGAGCTGCAGCCGGTAGTAGAGCGGCATCAACACGAAGGCGATCACCGCATAACCCGGCAGGTAGCCCAGTACCATTTGCAGATAACTGAACTGGTCGGTGCCCACCATGCCAGGCACACTGATGAAGGTGACCCCGCTGAGCGAAGCGCCCACCATACCGAAGGCCACCACGTACCAAGGGGACTTTCGCTCGCCCAGGAAGAAGGCGCTGTTCCCCGCACCACGACCCGTGATGCGTGCGATGACGAACAGCAACACGAAATAGCTGATGAGGACGATGAGGATGTGCGAGACCAGCATGGGGCGCGAAGGAACGGACTCGCGCTGAACCACCAACACGGGTTGGATCACGTCGCTATCGGTGCCTGTGCCTATTTTGCCGCGCACATGATCACACGCACCTACCTGCACCCTGTGAACGCCGTGCGCTATTCCTGGCGCACCATCCTCTACAGTGCCGTGTGTGCGGGCATTGCCTACATCCTGTACATCGAGCCGGGACTACCGCATGTGGAGGTCCCCATGTCCGTGGTGGCCATTTTGGGAACAGCGCTGGCCATCATACTCGGTTTCCGGAACGCGTCCGCGTACGACCGATGGTGGGAGGCCCGCAAGGTGTGGGGAGGTGTGGTGAACGAGAGCCGAACCTTCATGCGACAAGCCCTCACACTGGCCGACCCGCGCGATGCGCCACAGTACAGAAAGGATCAAATGAACGATCTGGTGCGCAACCAACTAGCTTGGATACAGGCGTTGCGTCTGCAGTTACGTGGCATCAAGGATGAGGAAGCCTGGAACGATGCGGTGGGCGTTCATCTACGCCCCGAGGTGTATAAGATGATCATGTCCCGCACCAACAAAGTCACGCAACTGGGCATGTTGCAAGGTCGCCTCGTGAAGTTCCTGAACACCGAAGGCGTCATGGACAGCTACAGCTATGTGCAGATCGATGATACGTTGACGCGGCTCACCGACCTGCAGGGGATGAGCGAGCGCATCAAGGCCACGCCCCTTCCCCGACCCTACGACTATTACACCCGCGCATTCCTCGACCTGTTCATCCTGTTCTTCCCCTTCGGGACCATGGGAAACTTCATCCACATGGGCATGGCGTGGATGATCTTCCCGGTGACGATCGTGGTGGGTTGGATCTTCTATCAGATCTACATATTCGGCAAGGTGATGTCGAACCCCTTCGAGAACTGGCACACGGATGTTCCGTTGGATGCGATCACCACGACCATCACCATCGACCTGAAGGAGACGATCGGCGATCCGGACGTGCCCGAACCGTTGAAGCCGTACAAGGGAAGGCTGATGTAGGCCTACAATGGTCAGAAAGGGTACATCATCGGGATCAGCACCGTGGCCAGTACCCAGAAAAGCAGTTGCAGGGGCATACCCACTTTCAGGAAGTCGCGCGCCTTGTAACGTCCGGCACCATAGATCATCGTATTGGTCTGGTATCCGATCGGGGACATGAATCTGGCGCTGGCTCCGAAGATCTCGGCCATGAGGAATGGTATGGGGCTCAGTTCCAGCACCGCTGCAGTACTGATGGCGATAGGTGCCACCAAGGCTGCCGTGGCCGTATTGCTCATCACTTCCGTAAGCAGGGTGGTGACCAGATAGATGCCTGAAACAATGGCGATGGGACCTCCCCACTCACCCAACAGATAGATGAGGGCTCCGGCTCCGCGATCGGCCAGGCCGGTCTTGTGCATGGCCAAGCCCAGGCTTAACGCGCCGGCCATCAGGAAAAAGATCTTCCAGTCGATGGCCTCATAGACCTCCTTCATGCTCAGGGTTCGGGAGAGGACCAGGAAAACAAGTCCGGACAATGCAGCCATTACCACGGGCACCAGTTCGAGCGATGCACTGATCACCACAGCCACCAAGACCAGGGCTACCAGCGCGAACCGTCGTTTGTCGAACTCCGCCACCCCTTCCTGCTCGGCGAGGATCACGAACGGCGCATCGGGTTGGGCCTCCATGCGTTTGATGCGCTGCACGAAGTGGGTCTTCACTTCGGCCAGGATCACGTCGCCGCTGCGCAGTACGGTATCGTACAGCCGTTCATGTACCAGTTCCTCGCGGTGGCGGACGGCCAACGGAACGGCGCGGTAGCTGCGGATGAGGTCCGCATCGCGCAGGGTCTTACCCTCCAGGGGACTACTGCTGGTGATCACCAGTTCCACCAGGGTTGTGCCCCTGCTCCGCATGTCATCGTTGGCCACGCGCAGGGCCGGCTGCACACTGATGTGCGCCCTGTCCTTCAAGGCCCGGATACGGCCCACGTCGCAGCGCACTTGCAGGAGGTCGCCTGCCTGCAATACCATGTCACCGGCAGGTAGTGTGAAGCGCTCACCCTCGCGCCGGATCTCGATGATGTCGATCTCCAACTCCTTGACGAGTGCGCTGTCCATGATGCGCTTGCCCACGCTGGGCGCGGTGGGCATCAGTTCGATCTCCGTGAGGTAACCGCGCATACCGAAGCGTTCGCTCTTGTCGCCTTCGCCGCGTGTGTCTGGCAGCAGGTGGCGACCGATGAAGCCCATGTACAGAACGCCGACCAGCAGGAACACGAGTCCCAGTGGCGTTTGCTGGAACATGGTCAAAGGGCCGAGGCCGCTCTCGTTCATTACACCGCTGACCACGAAGTTGGTACTGGTACCGATCAGCATGGTGGTGCCCCCCACGATGGATGCGAAGCTCAATGGGATCAGCAGTTTGCTGGGTGCCTGGCCGGATGCATGTGCCATCTGGACCACCACAGGGATCAACAGGGCCACCACCGGCGTATTGTTGATGAAGGCCGAAAGCACGCCCACCAACAGCATGAACAGGATCATCCCCAAGCCCGGAGTGTCCCTGAAATGTCGCGAGAGCCGGGGACCGAGCGTACTGATCGCACCGGTACGAAGCAGTGAAGCGCTCAGCACGAACATGAATGCAACGGTCAGGGTGGCCGCATCGCTGAACCCGGCCAATCCCTCGGCCGGCGTGAGCACACCGGTAAGCACCAGCGAGATGATGAGGAGCAGCCCCACGAGGTCCACCGAGAGCTTCTCCGAAATGAAGAGCACGATGGCCGCAGCGGTCACTGCCAGTACGATCCACTCGTGGGGGTTCATGCGTTGAGGAACACTACGAAGTACGCGTTTTCACGGCGTGTATGATCACCCATCGACCTTTGCCCGTCGATCCCCCCGACGGTGCAGGTTCTTTTCAGCTCCGCATGGACCTTGGTGCCCGGCAGGGCTTGGTGGCGGACCTTCACTTGATCGATGAAGAGCGCGTTCGGCGTCCCTCTAAGCCTGCCACCTCTGACCGCCAGGAGCATCATGTAATCACCTATCGTTGCTTCGTTCGGAAGCAGGACAGGCGAAGATAACGGGGTACCTGCGACTCAGGACAGATGCTCCACATACCAGGGCACCGCCTTGCGCAAGCCATCGCGCAGGTCGAAGACCGGATCGTAGCCCAGCAGGCGACGCGCCTTGCTGATATCGGCCAGGGAGTCGCGCACATCACCCGGGCGATCGGCGACATGCTCCACATCGATCGTGGCGACGGCGGGATCGATGGTGGCAAGCTCGTCGCGCAGCGCATCGATCAATTCCAGCAGGGTGGTTCGATCCCCGAAGGCCACATTGAACACCTGGCCCATGCAAAGTGGATCCCGCGTGTCCATGGCGCACAGCACCGAGCCGACCGCATTGCCCACATACGTGAAGTCGCGCGACTGCATCCCATCGCCGTGCACCTGTGGGGGCTGGTGCCGCATGAGCCTGGCCAGGAAGCGCGGAATGGCTGCGGCATAGGGCCCCTCGGGATCCTGCCGTTCGCCGAACACATTGAAGAAGCGCAGACCGATGGTCCCCATGCCATAGGAACGGTGATACAGGTTGGCATAGGCCTCATCGCCCGCCTTGGTAGCCGCGTAGGGTGAGAGCGGCAGGCCCACGCGCTCCTCCACTTTGGGCAGATCGGGACTGTCGCCGTACACGCTGGAGCTGGAGGCATATACGAAGCGCTCCACACCGACTTGTCGCGCGACCTCCAGCAGGTTGAGAAAGCCGGTGAGGTTCACCGCGTGTGAAGCCAGGGGATCGGCGATGGACCTTGGTACGGAACCCAATGCGGCCAGATGCAGCACCACCTTCACACCTTCCACCGCAGCACGACAGTCCGCCATGGAGCGGATATCACCCTGCACGAATCGGAAGCCGGGGGCATCCATCAGGTGAGCGATATTGCGTCGTGAGCCGGTGGACAGGTCATCGAAGCATCGCACCGCCAGGCCACGTTCCACCAGGGCATCGCAGAGATGGCTGCCGATGAAGCCTGCTCCCCCGGTCACGAGGATGGGGGCGGTCAATGGGTCGGGCATTACAGGGAGTTGGAGCGCGTCAAAAGTAGTTCGGGTGGCCTGTGCTGCGGATCGTGCGAGCGGAACTTTTCCCGATCAGGACTTCACTGCCGCGCCATACCAGATGTTGCGCCACCCGATGGACACCAGGGGCACCAGCACCGTATCGAAGCGGGCCAGCACATCGCGTTGCCATTCGGTGCGGCCCAGGTTCGCCAGGAGGCCTGTATGGCCGTCGTTGATCGTGGTGAATGGAGCGAACAGATCGCGGTCATGGACGGGGTGCAAATAGCGCCAGTAGTTCTCCCACGCCACGAAATGTTTTCGCAAGGCACGATGCAGGGGTGTTCCCAAGGTGTTCTCGGCGAACAGCAATACACCGCCGGGCTTCAGCACGCGATGCATCTCGCGGATCGCCAGCGCTTGTTCCTCCTTCGACCCCAGCGCGCCGATCACGCTCTTCCACGTGACCACATCGAAGATGCCATCGCGGTAGGGCAGCTCCTTCACGTCGGCCTGCTCGTACGTGATGCGGTGTGCCACCGCGCATCGTTCGTGGAGTGCACGCGTTGTGGGTGGGAAGGGATGCAGGTCGGTGCACACCACCTCGAAGCCCTTCGCGGCCAGCCACAGGCTCAGGCCTCCGCCGCGTTCGCCGACGGCCAAGGCCTGCGCCGGGCGGTGCGTGGGCAGGTGCCGCTCCCAATGGTCCAGGGCACGGGACCAACTGCGCACCTCCCACTGAAGGATGTCGTGCCGCGATGGTACCGGGGTGCTGGTCATGGTACAAAGAAAAGGGGGTAGCGCCATGCCTCCCCCTTTCTTGTTGATATAGATATGCCCATCAGCCTATGCTGGTCCTCCGTGCCAGGGGCGGGCCGGTCATGCCAAGGGCCGGTACGCCGTGCCGAGGCGGGCCGGTCATGCCAAGGGCGGGCCGGTCGTGACCGGCCCCTACTTGGCAACGGCGACGGACCTGCGTTCCCGGATCACGGTGATCTTCACCTGTCCGGGGTAGGTCATCTCGTTCATGATGCGGTCGGCGATCTGCATGCTCAATTCATCGCTTTGGGCATCGGTGATGCGTTCGCTCTCCACCATCACGCGCAACTCACGGCCGGCTTGGATGGCGAAGGCCTTGGTGACCCCGTTGTAGCTCATGGCCAGGCCTTCCAGGTCCTTGAGCCGTTGGATGTAGGCCTCGGTGGCCTCGCGGCGTGCACCGGGGCGTGCACCACTGATGGCATCGCAGGCCTGTACGATCGGGCTCAGCAGGGTGGTCATCTCGATCTCGTCGTGGTGCGCTCCGATGGCGTTGCACACATCGGGTTTCTCGCCGTACTTCTCTGCGAGCTTCATTCCCAGGATGGCGTGCGGCAGTTCGGGATCCTCGTCGGGTACCTTGCCGATGTCGTGGAGCAGGCCGGCCCGCTTGGCTGCCTTGGTGTTGAGACCCAGTTCGGCGGCCATGATGGCGCTGAGGTTGGCCACTTCGCGGCTGTGCTGCAGCAGGTTCTGGCCGTAGGAACTGCGGTACTTCATGCGGCCCACCATGCGGATGAGCTCGTTGTGCAGACCATGGATGCCCAGGTCGATGCAGGTGCGTTTGCCCACCTCCACGATCTCCTCCTCCAGGTGTTTGCGTGTCTTGTTCACCACTTCCTCGATCCGTGCGGGGTGGATCCGACCGTCCTTCACCAGTTGGTGCAGTGCCAGCCTGGCCACTTCGCGGCGCACGGCATCGAAACAGCTGAGGATGATGGCCCCGGGGGTGTCGTCCACCACGATCTCCACGCCGGTGGCCTCCTCCAGGGTTCGGATGTTGCGTCCTTCCCGCCCGATGATCCGTCCTTTCACATCATCGTTCTCGATGTGGAACACGCTTACCGAGTTCTCGATGGCATGCTCGGTGGCCACCCGCTGGATGGTCTGGATCACGATGCGTTTGGCCTCCTTGTTGGCCGTGAGGGTGGCTTCCTCCTGGGCATCCTTGATATGTGACATGGCGGCGGTGCGGGCCTCGTCCTTGAGGCTCTCCACCAGCTGTTTGCGGGCATCATCGGCACTGAGCCCGCTGATGTTCTCCAGCAGGTTCACCTGCTTGGCGTGCATCTTCTCGGTTTCCTCACGACGGCGATCCAGACCTTCTAGCTTCTGTTCCAGCTCGCCCTTCAAGCGGTCCACCTGCTTCTCCTTGTTGGCCAGGTCCTGCTGCTGGCGGCTCAACTGCTGTTCGCGCTGCTTGGCCTTGTCCTGTGCCTGCTGTACGTTGCGCTCCCGCTCACGCACCTCCTTTTCGTGCTGTTCCTTCAACTGCAGGAACTTCTCCTTGGCTTGCAGGATCTTCTCCTTTTTGAGGGTTTCAGCTTCCAGTTCAGCTTCCTTCAGGATGGCCTCACTGCGTTTCTTCATCACGCTGTTGAGCGCGGCGAACACCAGACCGCCGCCCACTACGAGGCCGATGAGCAGTCCGATGACGATATTGATCAGGTTCAATTCCATATGTCCAAGTTTGTTCGTTCAACCTGGACCATGCCTGTTCCCCGGAAGGGGGAGATCGGGCAACGAAGTGGGATCAGACCTTGAGATCGGCGAGCATTGCTTCAATGGCCTCCACTGCTGCCAGCGCCTCGGCTTCCACCCGGTTGCCGCTGGTGTTGAGTGCGCGCACGGTGACCTCCAATGCTGCCATGGCAAGCAGATCCTGCTTGTCGGTGAGCGGGTAGGCGGTACGCAGCCTGTTGATGCTGTCGTTGATCTCTTCCACGGCCTTGTGTACGTTATCCGCCTCCGACATATCGATCGTCAGCGGGTAAGCGCGGCCTGCAAGTTCTATCCTTATCGATCGTTCTTCCATGGTGTGGGTTGCGCTCAAGGCCGTTCGCTCAAAAGCGATAGACATTGATCGATCTCCTGTACCAGTTCATCGATCCGTTCCTTCGTGCCCGTATCGGTCGTACCGCTCTCACCGGTGCGTCCTTTCCGGAGGACCTCATTCTCCCGTTCCAGCTCCGCCACCCGCTCCTTCAGCATGCCCACCGTGCGCAGGTGGTCGTGCAATTCGGTCGCCTGGTCCGTTGCCTTGCGCTGCAGATCCTTGTGTTCCTGCGCCAGGCGGGTCACAATTTCCTGCACCTTGTGCAAACGTTCCGTCAACGTGGTCATGGGCCGGACGAGCAATGCTGCATGGTCCGTTGCCAAAGATAGACGAGGGCCACATGCCAGCATGTGTTTTGTTTGAACCCGGGATCGTTAATGAGGGGACACCCGCAGGTTACCCTTCACTACCTGCCGCATGATAGCTTGCACCTTCATTGAAGCCCAAGTGCATCGCATCGATCGAAAAAAATTTAAATGCCTCGGATCAATTTCCTGATATTCAGCGTTTCATGCGTGGTCACATCAAGTGCTCAGGAGGCTGCCCCCCCCCGGTATATCCTACCCATGGACATCCCGGTACAGCTTTCGGGGAACTTCATGGAGTTGCGCAGCAACCACTTCCATGCAGGGCTGGACTTCAAGACCCAGGGGCGTGAAGGGATCCCGGTGAAGTCCGTGGCCGACGGATGGATCTCGCGCATCAAGATCAGCCCTTGGGGCTATGGCAAGGCCGTGTATATCGACCACCCCACCGGGCATACCTCGGTATACGGACACCTTAGCGCCTTGCAGGGAATCGGTGCGAAGGCCTGTCTTGATGCACAATACCGCGCCCGGGACTTCAGCATCGACATCTACCCGGAGAAGGGCACGCTGCCCGTACGCCAGGGGGAGGTCATCGGGCTGAGCGGCAATACCGGTGGCAGCGGTGGTCCCCACCTGCATTTCGAACTGCGGCGCAGCAGCGACCAACATGCCCTGGATCCCCAAGCCCTGGGAATGGAGGTGGCCGATGGACTTCCACCTGAGATCGTGGGGGTGCGCCTCTACCCCATGACCGACAGTTCCCGCATCGGCCCCTACCCTGCCAATGCCGTTGGGTTCGCCACGCAGGGTGCGGGTGGGCGCTATACGTTGAAGCCCGGAACACGTCCCACGGCCTACGGTACCGTAGGACTGGCCCTGCACACCTTCGACCGGTACAACGACAGTCCGAACAAGTGCGGGGTCCGACGGATCGAACTGTTCGTGGACAGTGTGGCCGTGTTCAGCACGCACCTGGACCACGTGGACTTCGCGCACAACCGCTATTGCAACGCCCATGTGGACCATGCCCTGTTCAAGCGCTCGGGGATGGATTACCACCGATGCTACCGCCAACCCAACAACAAGCTTCGGATCTATGGCCAGGAGCCTGCGCAGGGACGGATCGCGCTGGTACCGGGGAAGGACCATCACGTGCGGTTCGTGGTGCATGATGCCGCCGGGAACCGATCGGAATGCACCTTCATGCTGCGTGGTGCCACGCTCGACGAAGTGCTGGCATGGCCCGTGGAGCCCATCACCGGCAGCCTATTCCGCTACGACACCGAGAACGTGCTGGAGGAACCGGGTGTTCGATTGACCCTGCCACCACTGGCCCTGTACGACGATGCCTTCGTCCAATACGACCGTCGGCCCGCCCCTGCCCGTGCATTCTCACCGGTGCACGTGTTGCATGACCCCCTCACACCGATCCACCTGAACAGTGAACTGCGCATCAGCGTACCGGACCTCCCCCAACGGCTCCAGGCGAAAGCCTTGATCGTGATGGTGGCCCAGCCCGGTAAGCCAACCACACAGGGTGGCCGGTTCCAGGAGGGTGATGTGGTGACTTCCGTCAGATCCTTCGGTGCCTATACGGTGATGGTGGATACCGTCCCACCGGCCGTCAGCAACATCGACCTGCGTGCCGACATGAAAGGGCGCCGGTCCTTCGGCATCAAGGTGACCGACGACCTCAGCGGCATCGACTCCTTCAAGGGCACCATCGATGGGCAGTGGGTGCTGTTGGACTACGAGCCCAAGACCAACACCCTCCGTCACACCTTCGATGAGCATACCAGCAGCCCGGGCACCAAGGCATTCAAACTGGAGGTGAGCGATGAGCGGGGAAACAGCACCAGCTGGAGCATGAATTTCACCCGGTAAGCGATGGCCACGCTGCACCGATCGCTTTGCCGGATCCCGCTGCTGCTGTTCCTTCTCGCGGGCTGCGGAATACCGGAGCGCGGGGACACACGCATCCATGGTCATGGGGGCATGGGCGACAGTGGCAGCGCACCTTCTAACTCCGAGGCCTCCCTGCTCGGTGCATTGGCGTTGGGCCTGGATGGTATCGAACTGGACGTGCAACTCACTGCGGACAGTGTGCTGGTCGCTTACCACGCGCAGCACTTGGAGGAACTCACCGAATGCACAGGCCTGGTGAATGCACATACCTGGGCACAGTTGCGTGCATGCACCGTCACCGATGTCGACGCAGGTCAACATCCGATCGTCCGGCTGGACAGTTTGCTGTTGTTCGCTGCCCGGAAATTTCCTGGAACCGAGTTCACCCTGGACTGCAAGCTGTTCGCGGCGGGCGATTGGTGGCCCTACCTCCACACCTATGCACGGGCCCTGGTGGCGCTGGGCCGCCTGCATCCCATACCCGGGAAGGCGGGCGGTGCGCTCAATGCCCGGCTGGTGGTGGAATGCCAGGTGGACGATTTCCTCCTGTTGTTGCAGGCACGGCAACCCTACCTGCACCTGTTCCGCTATTGCAGCGATGCCGAGGCCGGCATCTGGCGCGCCACCGCATCACACTTCAATGGTATCACCATCCACGAGGGGAACATCACCGCCGAACAGGTCGCCCTGGCACAAGGGCTGGGCTTGGAAGTGGCCGTCTATGGCGTGAAGGGGCGTTTTGCGCACTGGCGTGCCTTGCGCAAGAAGGTGGATCGCCTGCAAAGTGATTCCCCGAATTTATTCGCCCGGTAGCGCCCCGATCACCATTTGGCGTGGGCGTACTTTCGTCCACTTCCCATTGCACACAACGTCTCCCTGCCTTCGTACGTCATCTTGTTCAACGGCGTCCTGCCTGCCCATATGCCCACATTGATAGGAAAGGAAAATTCCGGTATGACACGAAGGTTCCTCCCATTCGCTGCGGTCCTGTTCGCACACAGCCTGCTCGCCCAGAACCTGGTCCCCAATCCGAGCTTCGAGAACTACAGTGCCCTGCCCAACAACTATGGCCAGACCAACCTGGCCATCGGATGGAACAACGTGAACGGCTTGTACGCCGGTCCCGCCACGGGTTCGCCCGACTACTTCCATACCCTGGGCACGGTCGGCACGTTCTTCGGCCAGATCGCCCCCAATACCGGCCAGGCGCAAATGGGGCTCGCACCCTATCATAGCAACCTCAACAACTTCAGGGAGTATTGCTCCACACAGCTGACCCAGCCCCTGGTGACAGGCCAGCAGTACCAGGTGAGCTTCTTCCTGACCAATGGCACCAACGGCAGTTACTCCATGGCCATGGATGGTTTCGCGGTTCACTTCTCGGTGGCACCGCTGAACCAGGTCACCACGGAACCGATCGTACTTACGCCGACGGTGGAGGTGCCCGGTGTGCTGTGGGTACCCGACGTGTGGCAGCAGTTCACCTACACCTTCACGGCCGATGGACCACACGAGCACATCACCTTCGGATGCTTCCGCACCGATGTCAATGTCACCCTGGGTGGCTTCGGAGGGACCGGCGTGTACTACTTCCTGGACGATATCGAGGTGATCACTACCACGCCTGTCCTGAATGTCGTGGGCGATACGGCCTTGTGCCTGGGCGAAGAGGCCACCCTGATAGCTTCCGGCAGCAGCACCTATGCCTGGTCCACCTCCGATGCGCCAGCGGTGATCATCTCCACCGATTCGGCCATCGTCGTGGATCCAGCGGTGACCACCAACTACATCGTGGCAGGCGATACGGATACGCTGACCTGGACCGTCACTGTTACCGCTCCTCCCTTGGTGGAACTGGGTAACGACACCACCTTGTGCACGGGTGCGTCCCTGCTGCTCGATGCCACTGCGCCCGGTGCCACGCATCTGTGGAGCGACAATTCCGTGGGATCCACCCTCACCGTCACGGACCCCGGCGTTCATTGGGTGGAGGTGAACCTGAACGGCTGCATCGTTTCCGATACCGTGGTGATCGACGTGGTGGCACCACCCGCCGTGGACCTTGGCAACGATACGACCCTTTGCGATGGCGTGGTCCTGCAGCTCGATGCGACGAACCCGGTGGCCACCTACCTCTGGCAGGACGGCAGCGATGCACCCACCTACTCCGTTTCCACCGATGGCACCTACAGTGTGACCGCCAGCAACGTCTGCGGCACGGCCACGGACTCGGTGACGGTCACCTACGTCTTCCCACCCACCGTGGACCTGGGCCCCGACCAGGGCATCTGCCCCGGCGACACGCTGACGCTCGACGCCACCGTCGCGGGGTCCACCTACCTGTGGAACAACGGTGCCATCGCGCCACAGATCACGGTGAGCAGTACGGGGACCTACAGCGTGACCGTGAGCAACGCCTGCGGCACCGCCCAGGACGACATCGACGTGATCCTCGGCACGGTGCCGGTGGTGGACCTGGGCAACGACACCACCCTGTGCCCCGGTGCCAGCCTCGTGCTCGATGCCGCTTACCCCGGTGCCGATGTGCTCTGGCAGGACGGCAGCACCGACAATACCTTCCTGGTGGATGAGCCCGGCACCTTCGATGTGACCGTGAGCAACGGCTGCGGAAGCGCCTCGGACGCCCTCATCGTCACCTACAGCCTGGTGCCGACGGTGGACCTCGGCCCCGACCAGGACATCTGCCCGGGCGACACGATCACGCTGGATGCCACCTATGCCGGCGCCACGCACCTTTGGAACAACGGTGCGATCTCGCCGCAGATCACCGTGGCGGGCACGGGCACCTACACCGTGCAGGTGACGAACCTGTGCGGACAGGACAACGATACGATCAACGTGGTGCTGGGCGAGCCGCCCACCGTGGACCTGGGCAACGACACCACCCTTTGCGACGGCGCCACCCTGTTGCTGGATGCCTCCTATCCGGATGCGAGCATCAGTTGGCAGGATGGAAGCACGGACCCGGTTTTTCCGGTCGGCGCACCGGGCACCTATTCAGCGACCGTTTCCAACGGCTGTGGCGCGGTGACGGACGACATCACCATCGTCTACATTCCTGTACCCACCTTGCAGCTGGGCCCCGACACCACCTTATGTCCCGGGGATACGCTGATGCTCGATGCCACACATCCCACGGCCACCTACCTCTGGCACGATGGCAGCTCACAGCCCACGTACACCGTGGTCGGGGCAGGCATCCATGTTGTCACCCTCACGGTGGCTTGCGGAAGTTGGACCGACCAGATCACCGTGGACTACGGGGTGATACCGATGATCGACCTGCCGGATGAACTGACCCTCTGCCGGGACAGCATGGTGGTACTGGATGTGACCCATCCCGGAGGGCAGTATATCTGGCACGATGGCAGTACCGAGCCCATCCTTTATGCCTACGAGAGTGGGCCGGTCACCGTGCAGGTGACCACGCTCTGCGGGCAGGATACGCATGAATTGCGCATCACCTCCTTCGATTGCCGCTGCGTGCTCCAGGTGCCGAACAGCTTCACACCGGATGGTGATGGCCTGAACGACCTGTTCGTGCCGGTGTACGACTGCGACCTGGCCGCTTATGAACTCCTGATCTTCGATCGTTGGGGCGAGCAGATCCACACCTCTGCCGATCCACTGGCTGGCTGGGACGGCCGTACACAAGGGCGTTGGGCGATCGATGGCGTCTATGTATGGATGCTTCGGTATCGTGCCCGGGGCGAGCAGGCGGTCGAACGGGTCGGCCATGTGACCCTGCTGCGCTGAGGCGGGAAGCCAACTCCAAATGCTTCGCTCCGTCCCACACGGTAGGAACGGTCCTGCGCGTGCCGCAGGCCGCCTTTCGTGATCTTGTTCCTGGACGAAGTGTTCATGCTTCAACGGGAGTTGTCACCGGGACGAGGGCGATTTGTGGCAAGCGCATGTTGAACCGAACCTTCGGTAGCTGAAGCCGCCGCAGTGCTGCCATAGGTGCCAAGATACACAGTGCGGCACGTCGAGTAGAGGTAACCCAAAACCTCTACGACGATGGGCAAGAAAAAGACAGGCTCCAAGGTGTTG